>JAEYYV010000410.1 GCA_023428295.1 Pseudomonadota bacterium | reverse complement strand
TCATCGATCTGCGCGACCGCGAGGGCATCACGCAGCTCGTGTTCGATCGTGGCTTCAACGCCAATGCCGCCGAGGCAGCGGGCGCGCTGCGCAACGAATGGTGCATCGGAATCACCGGCGAGGTTCGCTCGCGCGGTGGCAACGTGAACGCCAAGCTCGCGACCGGCGAGATCGAAGTGTGGGTCGACTCGCTCGAGGTGTTCTCGAAGAGCGAGACGCCGCCGTTCGCGATCGAAGACGACATCGACACCAACGACTCGCTTCGCCTGAAGTACCGCTACCTCGATCTGCGCCGCCCCAAGCTGCAACGCAACCTCATGATGCGCTCGCAGATCACGCGCACCACGCGCGAGTACCTGCAGGGCAATCGCTTCCTCGAGATCGAGACGCCGTTCATGGTGAAGTACACGCCGGGTGGCGCGCGTAACTTCCTCGTGCCGTCGCGCCTCAACCCCGGCAACTTCTACGCGCTCGCGGAGTCGCCGCAGATCTTCAAGCAGCTCCTGATGGTCGCCGGCTACGAGCGCTACTTCCAGATCGTCCGCTGCTTCCGCGACGAGGATCTGCGCAACGAGCGCCAGCCCGAGTTCACGCAGATCGACATCGAGATGTCGTTCGTGACCGAGCAGATCCTGCAGGACACCATGGAAGGGCTCATCGCCAAGCTGTGGAAGGACGTCCTCGGCGTGGAGCTCCAGCTGCCGCTGCGTCGCATGACGTTCGCCGAAGCGATGGACAAGTACGGCGTCGACAAGCCGGACCTGCGCTGCGACTTGATCCTGTGCGACGTCAGCGCGCCGAGCGGCAAGAGCGGCTTCAAGATCTTCGAGAGCGTCGTCGCGGGTGGCGGCATCGTGAAGTGTCTGCGCATCCCCGGCCCTGCCGAGAAGCTCTCGCGCGCGGTGCTCGACGGGCTCACCGACTTCGCGAAGTCGTTCGGCGTGAAGGGCGTCGCGTTCGCGCGCGTGCAAGAGGGCGGTGTGTGGCAGGCGCCGTTCGCCAAGAACTTCAGCGACGACGCGCGAACCGAGGTCAACCGCATCGCGCAGGCGGTGCCGGGTGACACGCTGATCTTCGTCGCGGAGAAGGCCAAGGTCGCCAACACCTGCCTCGGCGCGATTCGCCTGCACCTCGGCGAGAAGCTCGGCCTCATTCGCAAAGGCGAGTGGCAGTTCATGTGGCTCACGGATCCGCCGCTGTTCGAGGTGGACGACGCCACGGGCGAGATCGCGGCCGCGCACCACCCGTTCACCTCCCCTCGCGTCGAGGACGAGGCCAAGCTCGAGACAGCGCCACAGCAGGTGCTCGCGCGCGCGTACGATCTCGTGCTCAACGGCGTCGAGGTCGGCGGTGGATCGATTCGTATCCATCGCAGCGAGCTGCAAGCGCGCGCGTTCAAGGCGCTGCGCATCAGCGAGGAGGATCAGCGCGCGAAGTTCGGCTTCCTCCTCGACGCGTTCAAGTACGGCCCGCCGCCGCACGGTGGCATCGCGTTCGGTCTCGATCGCTTGGCCATGCTGATGACGCAGGCGGAGTTCATGCGCGACGTCATCGCATTCCCGAAAACGCAGAAGGGCTCCGATCTCATGACGGACTGCCCGACGGGAGTGAGCAAGAAGCAGCTCGACGAGCTGTTCATTCAGGTGAGGCCCGACCTGCCGACGAAGTAGCTGGTACCGTATCTCCTCGAGCATCGAGGGAGGTACGCGATGGGTCTGCTTGGAAAGCACGTGCGGAAGGAGCCGGCGAAGAAGCCGACGGACGACGTCCTCCTGCTCCACTCGATCTTCTGCATGGCCGCCGCGGATGGCCACATCGACGATCGCGAAGACGAAGTGATCCGCGCCTACGCGAACACCCTGCCCGAGTTCCGCGGCATGGACAGCGAGGAGTTCCAGAGAGCGATCGACATCTCGGTCAGGATCGCGAACGAGCACGACCGCGACATGAAGAGCTCGCTCGTCGTGCTGGACGACATCGAGAGCGACGCGGTCCGCAAGAAGGCGTTCGTGCTCGCCGTCGACATCGCGATGTCCTCCGGCGACATCGACGAGTCCGAGGAAGAGATGCTCGAGGCGATGCAGCGCGTCCTCCGCATCGACGACGCGCTCGCGAGCAAGATCATCGAGGTGATCGCGCTCAAGTACGTCAGCTAGCGACGGCGCCCGAGATAGACGATGTGCTTGCGCCCGCCCGAGCCGCCGGCGGTCAACGCTTTCACGTCGACCTCGAAGCCGGCCGAGCGGAAGTGCGTGACGAACTTGTCGTCGCGGTCCTCCGCCCAGATCGCGAAGACGCCGCCGTCCGCGAGCGCGGCACGTGCGGCACCGAGCGCAGCGCTGCCGTAGAGCGGATCGCTCTTCCGTGCCCGCTCCGAGAGCGAGCTGGTGTTCGGGCCTTCGTACAGATCGAAGAGGATCGCGTCGTATGCGCCGGCCTTCGCGCTGTGGAGCACGTGCATGACGTTCGTGACCTCCACGCGCACGCGCGGATCGTCTACCGCGTTGCGCGTAGGAATGGCGAGCGGGCCGCGGCACCACTCGACGATCACGTCGTTGAGCTCCGCGACATGCACCGCCGCCTTCGCGGGCAGTGCATTTAGCGCCGCGCGCAACGTGAAGCCCATGCCGAGCCCACCGATCAGCACCCGCGCGCCCGCCGTGGCGTGGGCGAGGCCGAGCGTGGCGAGCTGCTCCTCGGACGCGCGCGCGAAGCTGTTCATCAGCACGCGCCCCCCGACGGTGATCAGGTAGTCGCTATCGCCCCGCTTGCGCAGCTCGAGCACGCCGTCCGACGACGGTGCGCTCGCGAGGGTGGTCCACGTGCGGGTCATGTCACTCGCACGATACGCGGCTGTCACCCCGAGGATGCAGGTGGCGCGTCGCGATTCGCGTGGGGCCAACGACTTGCACGTGGCCCGAGGGTTGCTCGGTGGACGGTGATGTTCGACACCATCGATCTCGAAGCCCTCGAAGACGTGACCGGTGGCGGCGAAGGCCTCCTCGGCTTGGCCCGCGTGGGCTTGGTCGGCCTGCAGCTCGCGACCGGCAACCCGGAGATCAAAGCGCCGCGCGTAGAGCCGGTGCGTGTCGAGCAGTCACTCGTGGTTCCGCGCGTCGGCGTGACCCAGCGCTGAGCTACGCGGCCGCCATCGTCGGCGTGATCTCGAGCGTGGTCCGCACGCCGCGCCGGATGACAACGATCGGTGTTCGACGATCACGAGCGGCGTCCGATCGTGATGTCGAGCTCCGTGCGCGTTCCGCCGCGCGACAGGACGAGCGTCACGGTCGTGTCGGGACGCGACGCGAGCACGGAGCGCAGCGTGTCGGGACCGGTGACGCGCTCGCCATCGATCTCGGTGATGATGTCGCCGACGATCACGCCAGCTTTTGCGGCGGGACCATCATCCTCGAGCGACGCGATGATCGCGCCGTGCTTGCTCGGGACCGCGCCGACGCCGAGGTAGCCCTTGCGAATGCCGCCGTGCGCGACCAGCTCGGGGATCACCGCGCGAAGCGTCGCCGTGGGGACCGCGATGTCCGCGCCGCGGAACAGCGTGCGCGTGTTCATGCCGATCACCGCGCCGTCCGGGGCGACGAGCGGACCGCCCGCGAAGCCGCGTGGGATCTGACGATCGCTCTCGACGTAGCGAGCGAGCGTTCCCCCGTGTGGCGTCTCGACCTCGGGGCCGAGCACACCGATCGCACGAAGTGATGCGCGCGCGGTGCGTCCGGGGCGACCGATCGCGAGGGCCAGGTTGCCGACGGACAACTCGCCGATCTCGCGGAAGCTCGCAGGCGACAGCGCGCCGCCGCTCACGCGAAGCAGCGCGACATCGGTTCCGCGATCGCGGCCGATGACCTCGGCCTCGCGCTGGTCGAGCTCGCCATCGGCGGTCGCGACGCCGACGCGCGTTCGATCGGGCGTGTGGAAGTTGGAGGTAATGACGAGGTCGGCATCCCAGACGATGCCGGTGCCTCCTTGATGATGGCCGCGCGTGATGTGCACGACCGAGGGCCCGACCGCCTTCACGGCGGCAGCGAGGGCGTTATCGAGAGCAGCAAGCGCAGGAGCGGGATCAGCCATGTGAGGAACCTTCTGTGGTGGCGCGCGTGAGTGGGTGCGCGAGGGTTTCGGGACGGTGAAACAGTCCGTTGCCGCGTCCACCTTGCTCCGTCAGCGAGCGCGAAGACATCCGACGTTCGGCGAGGTTCTCGACGGAAAATCAGTGAGCTACCCGCTTCGCTGCTAACCAAACCGACAGGGAAGGATCTCGAGGCTGCCTATCCAGGCAGGGTTGACCTGCACGTTCTTCGTGCTCACCTTCGACCCTAACGTTCACGTCAGGCTTATCTGAACGTGTTCGCTAGAACCGAGGAAAACAATGACTCGCAATCCTGCCCTTCCCATCGCCGCGGTCAGTGACCCCATCAAGGTCGCTCTGCTGACCGATGACCCGCTGCTGCGGGCCGGCGTCTCGAGCTTGCTCGAGCAGCTCGGATCGATCGATGTGGTCGACCGAGACCGTGCGGAGGTGGCGCTGTGGGATGCGGGAGTCGACGCTGGCAAGACGCTGGCGCGGCTCACCGAGCTCCGCACGCTATCGATGCCGGTCGTCGCCGTCGTGGGCGACAAGGCCGACGTTGCACCCGCCATCGCGGCTGGTGCACGTGGCGTCGTGCTGCGCGATCAAGTCGGCCCCGGCATCCACGCCGCTCTCGCTGCTGTTCGCAGTGGCCTGACGGTGATGGACACCGCCCTCGCTGAAAGTCTCGTTCCCCAGCCGCCTGCCGCGGTTGTTCCCGCGAACAGCAACGGCGCCCCCACCAAGGGTCGCGGCGAGCTGACGGAGCGCGAGAAGCAAGTCGTCCAGCTGTTGTCCGAGGGACTCTCCAACAAGCTGATTGCCGATCGTCTCGGTATCAGCGACCACACGGCAAAGTTCCACGTCAACGGCGTGATGATGAAGCTCGGCGCTTCGACGCGGACCGAGGCGGTCGTCGAGGCGATGCGCCGCGGACTGATCCGGCTCTAGGCCGCTTCTTCGTCGCGATCATCCAGCCGTACACATCGAGGGCGACGAGACCGGACTCACCGATCTCGACGCCCTCGGTCGTTAGTAGCTGGCGTTGGATCGCTGCTCCGACTGGATCGTGAATCGCGATCCGCCCGCGCAGTGCACCTGCTTTTCCGATCACGCGCTGCCACGGCAACGCGTCCGCCGGCGTACTCGTCTTGAGCGCCGCGGCGGCGATCCGACCGCCATTGGGAATGCCCGCGAGCTCCGCGACCTGCGCGTAGGTGGCGACGCTGCCTCGCGGGATCTTGCGGATCACCTTCTTGATCGCGGTGAACAGCTGCTGGAGGTGCGTCGCGTCGTCGCTGCGTGCCATGGGCTCAGGGGCCGACGGTAACAAACTCGGCGCCATCGCGAACCCACGCCTCTGCGAACGTGCGCACGGTCAGGCCCGTCGACGTCATCTTGTTCGGCGAGACGAGCATCGTGTGCGAGTTGTCGTCGACCATGAACGCTGCGTTCTCCCCCGTCATCGCGTTGCCGATGAGGAGCGACGCGGCCTTCATGTCGCCCGCGGTGTAGCCGAAGAACAGCGCGAGCGTTCCATCCTGGAGCGAGTTGGTCAGCGCGTAGCGGCCACCCATCGCGGGATGTGCGGTGCGCCAGAACTTCGCCGTGTTGTCGAACCTCGTCGCGCAGTCCGTGCACCCTTCAGGGAAGCGCATCGCCCACACGTTCTTCATCGTGCCCCACCGCCCCGACTCGATCGGCACCATCTGCGAACCGTCGGCGAACACGTGCGTGGTCACGGTTGGAAATGCGCCGGTGATGCGGTCCCAGTTCAGCTGGGCACCGTAGCCGCCCGCGGAGATGCCGATCACGAACAGCTCGCCAAACGCGTAGTCGTCGATGTGGCCGAGCATGGCGTCGACGTTCATCGCGCCCTTGTGGTGCATCGTTCGCGTCTGCCCTAACGCGGAGTACACGTTCTCGCGCGTGCCCGCGTGCAAGTCACCGGTGCAGTACGGCACGAACACCCACGTGAAGTCGGCGAACACGCTCGTCGGCTCGTCGCGCTGGAACGCCCACAGGTTGTCGAACTGCGAGCGAACGCTGGCAAACGTGTTCGCGTTGAAGCCATCGAGGTGGCTCGCCGAGACCGGCACCACGATGCCGTAGCAGTTCGCAGCTTCCCAGCACGCGCCGCCGCCCTCGAACAAGAGCATCAGCTTGTTCGACCGATGCGTCGGGTTGATCGCGATGCCGGTCCCGCTTCCGTTGCCGCACACCATCCCCGGCACGTCGACCCACGTCCACTCCTCGAGCGGCAACGTGCCGAAATCGATCGGCGTCGCGTTCGCGCCATCGCTGCCACTTCCACCACCATCGTCGTCGGATGCGGCGTCCGTGGTCGTCTTGCTGTCATCGCCGCACGCCGCCATCGCGAGTACGGCTACGAGGAGTGCACTGCGCATTCGCCGATCGTCTCACGACGAAGATGGCAAATGCAGGTAGGTTGTAGCCATGCGCGTCACGGTCCTCTACTTCGCGGTGCTCCGCGAGCGCCTAGGCACCGACGAGGAGTCGCTGGAGCTCCCCGACGGCGCGCGCGTCCGCGACGCCATCGCCGCGCTCGCCGCCAAGCACCAGCTGATCGCGACGCTTCGCACGAAGTTCCGCGTAGCCGTCAATCAGGAGTTTGCCGACGACGACACCGCGCTGACCACCGGCGACGAGCTCGCGCTGATCCCGCCGGTCGCGGGCGGCGCTCGTCACGTGCTGCTGCTCGAGACGCCGCTGTCGCTCGACCGCGTGGTCTCGGCCGTGGCGGGCCCGGGCATGGGCGGCATCGTGACGTTCACCGGCATGGTGCGCGATCACGCGCGTGGCAAGACCGTCGTCCGCCTCGACTACTCGGCCTATGCGGGCATGGCCGTCAAAGAGATGACGCGCATCATCGAGACGATCGAGACCGCCCTGCCCTCCGCGCGTCTCGCCGTCGAGCATCGCGTGGGCTCGCTGGCGGTTGGCGATCTCGCGGTCGTGATCGCCGCAGCCGCACCGCATCGCGCCGAAGCGTTCGATGCGTGTCGCCAGATGATCGAGCGGCTCAAAGAGAGCGTGCCGATCTGGAAGAAGGAGTTCGGCGACGACGGCTCGACGTGGGTCGGGCTCGGTCCCTGACGCCTGCGAGGGTTAGTGCGTGGCGCTCCCTTCCACAGGAGGCTCGGTGTTGGGCGGTAGCGGCTCGCCCGTCGGCGTGATCGCGTTCGATCCGACTTCGTGACCGTTGGCGCTGCCACTGTCGTTCTCCTCGTTGACCGGGCCGGGCGGCGGCTTGTCGGAGGAGGGCTCCACGCCCGCGTCGGCGATGGGAACCGATGGCGGCGGCGGATTGATCTCGACCTGCGGCGTCGTGGTCTTGATGTCGCTGCTGCCGTTCGTGGCCGGCGGCGTGTCCGTCGGTTGCACGGTGAGGTTCGGGCGCCCCGTGTTGTTGTTCGACGGATTGCCCGGATCGTCCATGTTGACGTCCTTGATCGCGGGACCGCATGTCTGCGCCAGGCGCTTCATCTCCTTGAACTTGCCGTCGAGGCGAATGTGGAAGAGCCCGTCGGGGCCGAGGTTGGCGCCCGTCGTGGACAACGCGGCGTGCGTGCGCGGCTCCTTCTTCATGAGGATCTCGCTGCCCTTGAAGCGGAGGCAACCGGCGACCATACCGTCATCGAGCTGCGGTGCGAGCGTGACTTGGAAGTCGACGTGAAGCTCGCCGTCCTCGGACTTCGTGTCGAACTTGTCGAGCTCCATGATGCCGTCCTTGATCGTCACGTGCGCGTGCATCGAGTTGACGTTGACCTTGCCGAAGTCGATGCCGTCGGCGGCGAACGCCTGGCTGCGCGCGTTCTTGAGCTTGGGACGCAGCTTGGTCGTGCCGTCGCCAAACGTACAGTTGCTGTCGCAATCGAACGCGAAGGCGCCCTTGGCCTTCTGCCAGTTCGGGACCGCCTTGCTGGCGTTCTTGGCCTTCTCGTTCGGCAGCGTGAGGTCCACGGAGAAGGCGATCTTGCCGGACATCGGGAGACCGATCGCCTCGCGCATCGGCAGCATGGCCGACGGAAGATCCACACCTTCGATGTCGATCACCGTCGATGACTTCGAGATCGCGACAGTGCCGCGGATGTGGCCCGGCCCGATCTCCGCATCGATATCGACCGACGCGGTGCCGCCGATCAGCGAGAGGATGCCGGCGTTGACCTCGAGCTTCTTGATGAAGAACGTGGTCGCGACCTCGTCGGCCTTGCTCGGACGCGTGCGCAAGGTGACCGCATTGAACGTGATCTTGCCCGGCATGAAGCCGCGCTCGACGCTCGAGATGGTCACGTCGTACTTCGACGCGAGCCCCTCGATAACTTTGTCCTTCACGCGGTTGTACGGGAACGTCAGCTGCAACGCGAAGACGAACGTGACGAGCGCGAGGACGACGTACGCGACGATCTTCAGCACCTTCTTGGTGCGCGGTCCCAGCTGCGGGAGATTGATCCTGGCCATAGCTAGCCCTTCTTCTCCGCGCTACCGCCCTCGCCCTTCGGCGGCGGCTCCTTCGAGTATGTCGAGACCTCGAGCGTGGCGTCGAGATTCTCCTTCACGCGACTGTCTCGACGGATGTCGAGGCGCGTGACGACAACGACCTTCGATCCGCTCTCGATCTCTTGCAGGAACTTCTTCAGCTGATCGATCGACAAGTCGGAGACCTGGCAAGACACGGAGTTGGTCACGAAGCCGTTCTTGGTGACCGGGTTGCGCGGCGTCGTACCCTTGAGCGTGAAGCCTGCCTTCTGCGCTGCGTTGGTCAGATAGGTGTCGAGGCTGAGGGGCTCGGTGCCCATCGTCGCGACGACGTCATCCGACGGCGTGGCCGGGCCACGAGCCTTGAGATCGGCGAGCACGTTGAGTGCGCGACGCATCTGTTCGTTGTTTGCCTCTTTCGCGACGAGCCCGTCGTGAATGTTGAAGCCGAGCCAGACGGCGAGAATGATCGGCGTGCACATGCCGAGGATGACCACCATCGCTCGCTCGCGCGGCGAGATGCGGTCCCAGAAATCACGAGCGCGTTCGGAGATGTTCGACATCGGTTACCTCACATGCACGCGATGGGGATGGTGAGCTTGAATCGCTTCGTGCCGTCAGACTGCGTGTCCGTCGGCCCGCGATTCACTTCCTTGAAGCAGTCGATCTTCTTCAGCTCGGTGACCAGGTTATCGATGCCCTCGGCCGTCTTGGTCGTGCCGCTGAGATCGATCTTCTGATCGTCGATCTGGAGCTGCTCGATATCGAGCGTGATCTTGTCCTTGGGCGGGACGTGCGCGCTGATCTCGAGGAGGATGTCGTACGCGCTGGCCTTGGGCAGCGGCGAGAATCCGCCCGCCGCTCCACCGCCGGGACCGTTGGCAGCGAGCACGGCCTTCGCCGTCTTGGCCTCGCCGAACACGTCCTGCGAATCGTTGGCGAGGCGCTGCGCCAAGATCTTCTCTGCCTTCTTCAGGCGATAGAGATCCGCGTACGCGCTGCCCGCCGCAAAGGCGAACACCGCGATCAGGGCCGCGCCGAGAGGCACCGCTTTCTGGCGGAGGAACCCGAGGTCCATCTTCACCGCGAGATCGCCGCTGCGCAGATCGAACATCGGTCGACCGCCGGCGCAGTCATACGCCATGCCGAGCGTCATCGCCGCCGAATCGACCGGCAGGCTCGCCGACTCCGCGCCGAGCTTGGGGCCCGCGAGCGCGACGCTGTCCTCTTGCGACGGACGCCACGTGGGAATCTGCAGCTGCTCGCCGAGGAACGACGACAGGCCGCGCAGCCGTGCGCCGCCGCCGACGAGGAGCGCCGCGATCGGTGCGAAGCCCGTCTTCGCGCGGCATGCGGCCAGCGTCTGGCGAATGTCGCGCGCGAACGGCGCGAGCTCCGTGATCGTCGCGTCGTGAATGCGCGCCCAGGCGTCCGACGTGGCGGGCTCCGCATTCGACGCGACGAAGCCATCCGAGTGCTTCGCGCGCTCCGCGTCCACCCACGGAAGCTTCCACCGCTTCATGATCGCGTCGGTGACGTGCTTGCCCGCGCGCGCGATGCTGCGCGAGAAGATCGCCTTGCCCTGCGCGACGACCACGACGTCCGTGCGCTCGTGACCGATGTCGATCACCGCGACCGCACCATCGGTGCGCGCTTGCGTGAGCGATGGCGTATGCGTGACGAGACGCGCCGCTGCACCGCCACACGGCAGCACGCCGCGCGGCTCGAAGCCACAATCGTTGCCGAGCGAGATCAGGTGCTCCGCGCGCTCCTTGCGCATCGCGTACGTCAGCACGCGCATGCCTTCGGTCGGCGGGGCGACGCGACCGTGCGTGACCCCCGGGACCGGACCACCGGCATGCGCGGGCGCCTGCGGAATCTGCTCGAACGCGTAGACCATGTCCTCGAGATCGACGGGCACGACGCCCTCGAGCTCGTTACCGACGGCCTTCTCGAGCTCGGCGCGGCGCAGGTTCTTGAAGCCGAACTCGAGCACCTGCGTGAACACTTGATCGCCGTACACGCCGATGTACCCCGTGTCGTCCTTGAGCCGGAGCTCTTGGATGAGCTGCGCGAGGACGGCCTTCGCGCGGGTCTCCGACGGTTCGTCGCCGGGCGGAACGAGCCGCTCGACGATGCCGAGCGGCATCGCACCGCGGAGGCCGGGGCTGGCAATCACCAGCTTGACGCTCCACGCGCCTAGATCGACGGCAAAGACGCGACTCGCCATATCAGTCTTCCCTCATGAACACCCACGCGCCTTTCGGCTGTGGAGGTTTGCGAGCGTTCTGCAGGACGACTTTCGTGTCCCAAACGCCCGTGATCGTCGAGCGGATCGGCGGAAACACCGGCGATCCATCTGCACTCTTCTGCTTGCGCTCGATCTCGCCCCACGCCTGGACGCGATACGTGCGGCGTGGCCCCGCCGTCACCATCTGGCCGAGCTTGGCCTTGTCGAGCTCGATACCGATCTTCTCTCCAGGCGAGAGGCCCGGGATGCCCGCAGACACCGCGGCGTTCGCGGCGCTGCCTGCCATCGTGCTCTCGCCCGCGAGCGCACCGAGCTGCGCGACGGGGTCCTTCACGAACTCCATGAACTCGTCCGTGTTGGTGAACTGCATGCCGAACTGCTTGGCCTTGGCCACGAGCCCGGCGAGCAAGAACAGCTTCTGTGGGTTCTGGAGCAGCGGATCGTTGGGGTTCTTCGCCGCCAGGTACAGGATCGCGGCGATGAGCTGGCTATTTGAAATCGCCGAGATATTCACCTTGCAGCCGCCATACGCTGTGAACGCCGACCCGAACAGCGTCCAGAACCGATCGTCCACGCCGCGCGCGAGCTTCATCTCGCCGAGCGTGTCGATGTAATTGTTCTTGGCTTTGTACGGATCCTTGAGGCTCTCGTAGCCGTAGTCCTCGGTCGTTCCGCGCTCGCGGTTCCGCAGCGAGTTCGAATCGATGTAGTCCATGATCGACGCGACCTGCATCGCGCGATCACGGCGCCAACCTTCGGCGTCCTCTTCCTCGAACACCGGGTCGTACGCCGGGAAGTAGATGAGCGCGTCCATCGCCGACTTCAGCGTGGCCGCGGTCGCGTCGTTGCCGTTGGCGCAGTTCACGTTGAGCTTGTCGTCCTCGGTCGTGATCTGACCGACGATGCCGCACGTACCGACGTCCGCGCCGAGGCCCTTGGCCGTGTTCGAATCGAAGCCGACCGCCGCCATCACTTCCTCCGAGCTGCCGCAGAACGCGAGCAGTACTTGATCGGCGAAGTCGGTGATCTGCACGCTACCGCGCAGCTCTTTGATGTTGTCGATGCGCTGCTGGAGACGGATCACGAGCTCCGACAGGTTCGAGGCGCTGCGCGCCAGGAAGTGCGAGCGCATCTGATCGCGATAGTTCGCCGCCGCGATCAGATCGATGTTGGTCGACGCGCCGAACTGGTTGGACAGGACGAACGTGAACGCGATCGCGATCATCACGGTGACGAGCGCGACACCCCGCCGGCGGCGCCGCCGCTTCGCCGACAGTGGACGCGGCCTTCCCCGCCCCAAGGTCCGGGGCGTCGTCAGAAAGGTCCAGATGTGCTTGGCGGGGCTCATTGCACGAAGTTGAGGGGTTCCTGCATCACGATCCGTGCCTGCGTGGACAGCTTGTAATCGTTGCCACCCGGGTCCTTGGTCGTGACAGTGATGCGCACGCGGCTCGGAAGCATGCCTTTTTGTCCATCGGACTGCGTGGAGTCCCAGGTGTCCTGCCACTCGAGGTTCCTCCAGTTGAAGAACTCGAGCTTCACTTCCTGGACGTCGGTCAGCAGCACGTCGTACTCGGACGGCAGGTCCTCGTGCGGCTCGTTGGACTGGCGGCGCTGCTCGCGGCGCACCCAGTCGCGCGCGCCCGACTTGTCGGGGCTCGTGCGCGACATGTACTGGATCACGGTCTGCTCGGACTCGTTCGCGTCCGACCACAGCACGCGGTGCCCCATCGTCGAGAAGCGGATCTCGGGCATGCGGCCACTCTTCGCGACGAACATCGTGCGCGGATGCGACTGCAGGCCGTCCTCGTTCTTCGAGAGGTATGCGTGCTCGAAGTCCTGCACCACGCGGCCGATCGCCATGCGCAGCTCGTGATTACGCTCCTCGTACTTCTCGAACGTCCGCTTCGACTGCGACGTGTTCGAGATCGTACGCCACGCGAGGGCCATCATCATGACCATCACGGCGCTCGCGATCATGACCTCGATCAGCGTGAGGCCGCTGCGTGCGCTTCGCGTCGTCATCGGCCGCCGCTCCCCGAGCCGAGCGAGCGCGTCGGAGTGCGCGTGCCCGAGCCCGAACCGCGACCACCGCTACCACTTCCACTTCCACTTCCCGAACCGGCAGAGCCGGAGCCCGTGCCGCCGCCCTCCTCGGGCAGCTCCTGCGAGCCGAGGCCCTGCAGCACTTTGTCCATCGCCGCCGCGTCGGTGAAGAACGCGACGACCTGCATCTCGCGCTTGCGGCCCATGACCTCCCAGCGCGTGAACAACGAGACCTTGCGGATCGAGACCTTCAGGACCTCCTGCACCATCGAGTACTGGCTCTGGATGAACGCACCGCCCGTGGCGCTCTCGATGTCGCCGCCGCCGAAGCCACCGCCGAGCATGCCGAGCATGCCGCCGAGCGCGCTGTCCATGAAGCCACCACCGGCCGAGCCGTCGGCGTCGGAGCCCATGGCCGAGCCCGAGCCCTCCGCCTGTCCCTTGGCGAGCGCCTGGATCTGATCCCAGCTCGGCAGCTCGACCTGCTCGATCTTCGCGCACCACTCGACGCTCGGCCATCCTTCGTCGTCGAACTTCTCCCAATCCGTGCAGTCGTCCGTGGCGTCGGCGAGGCCCGTCTCGTTGAACCCGTCTTTGAGCAGCGTCTCCTCGAGGTCGTACATCTTGCCGCGCGCGAGATCGGTGACGACGCCCATCATCTGCGCCTGACGCGCGCCGAAGATGCTGCCGGCCGCGCTCTTCATCAGCACGACGAGGCCAAAGCCGAGCAGCGCGAGGCCGACCATGACCTCGAGCAACGTGAAGCCCTTGCGAGGCCTTCGCGTCACTGCTTGTCCTCCATGCCATCGCGATCCGCGTTTCGATCGCCCATGGCGTTTCGCATCATGTGGTCGTCGACGTTGGACAGCTCGCCATCGCGAAGCTCGACGCGTCCCGTAAGTCCGTGCACCAGGATCGAGAACGTCTCGCTGCCGTCGGTCAGCTCGATGACGGCCTTCTCCGCCGAGCCCGTGGGGAAGAAGTAGATCGCCTCGTGATCCTTGGTCACCGCACGATCGCGGTGCTGCACGTAGATCTGCTTGATCGTGATGCCCTTGTTCTTGTAGAGCTGGCGCGCCCAGCCCTTGCCCTGATCGCCGGTGACGCCCTCGGTCGCGGGTGCGCACTGGCGATCGGCGACGTGGTGACCCGCGATCGCGATCGCGCGCTTCGTCGCCTCTTCGGCGTCGCCCGCCGCGAGTGCGTCCTCGGGCATCTGCTCGAGGCGTTGCTTGCCGCGTTCGATCGCCGCCTTGACCGTCTCGGGATCCTTGACCAGCTTCTCGTTGCGCATGATCGACGTGGCGCCCTGGCAGACCTCGACGACGTACGCCGCTTTCTCGAAGTCGAACACGACGCGATGCATCTCGCCGTGCTCGATCGCGAGCTGGTTCGTGCGCTTCAAGATCGCAGACAGCTCCGTCGCGTTCTCCACGAGATCCGCCTTGGAGATCATGCGGAACCCCGAGCGCACGAGGATCGCGCCGGCTCCGATGATCGCGAGCACGATCATGATCTCGAGCACGGTCATTCCGCGAGGACGACCGCTATGTCGGCGACGAGGCTGCATGGGCGACGCTCAGACGGAGCTCACTCCCACGACTTGATGTCGTCGGACGTGCCTTCCTTACCGTCCTCGCCGTTCGACTGGATGCCCATGCCCTTCACACCGGCGGGCGCGTTCTGGCCGCACAGCATCTTGTAGGGGTTGCCCCACGGATCGTTGATGTCCTTGCTGTTCATGAACTCGTTCAGATCCTCGAGCCGGTCCGGGCACGCCTTGCTCGGGTTCGCGGTCGACCACGACGGGTACGCTTCGTCGGCGTACTTCTTGGCCGTGAGCTTCGCGATGTCGGACTTGCTCTGGCCGAACATCTTCATGACGCGCGGACCGACGACGAGGCCCATGACGAGCGCGAGGATCGCGAGCACGATCATGATCTCGAGGAGCGTCATGCCTCGCTTGCTGCGCCGGCTACGTGCGTTGCGGAGATTGCGAAGGCGGGTTTGCAGGTTCGTTTGCATCTGATTTCTCCTAGAGTTTCACTTCGGGCCCGAGAGCTGACCGAGGTCCATGATGGGTTGCAGGATCGAGAACACGATGAAGGCGACGGCGCCGCCCATGAACACGAGCATGAGCGGCTCGAGGAGCGCGGTGAATCGCGACAGCTTGGTGTCGACCTCGGCTTCGTACGTCGACGCGACGCGCTCGAGCATCTGCTCGAGCTGACCGGCCTTCTCGCCGACCGCCACCATGTGGATCATGGTCGCGGGGAACTGACCTGACTTCTTGAGCGTCTGTGCGAGCGACTCACCCTCGGTGACCGCCTTCTTCGCGTCCTCGATGGCGCGCTGCAAGATCACGTTGCCCATGATCTGCTTCGCGGTGTCGAGCGAGCGCAGCATCGGCACGCCGGACTGCAGCATCGTGCCGAGCGTGCGCGCGAAGCGACCCACGTTGATCGTGCGCACGAGCTGACCGAGCACTGGCAACCCGAGCACGAACTTGTGCCACGCGGGTTTGCCGTCGCGCGAGGCCTTCCATTGCATGAACACGATGATGCCGAGGATCGTCGCGACGATGATCCACAGGATGTTCTTGCCGATGAAGCTGGAGGTCCAGATCAGCGCGCGCGTGTTCCACGGCAGCGTCTTGCCCTGCTGCGTGAACATCGAGGTGATCTCGGGAATCACCTTGACCATCAGGATGCCCATGATGACCACGCCGACGACGAGCATGACGATCGGGTAGATCATCGCGCCCTGCACCTTGGACTTCAGCTTCTGCGAAGACTCGAGGAAGTCGGCGAGGCGCGTGAGGACCTCGTCGAGGTTACCGGCGACTTCACCGGCGCGAACCATCGAGACGAACAGCTCGTCGAACAGCTTTGGATGCTTCGCCAGTGCATCCGCGAGCGACATACCTTCGTTGACGTTCGTCCGCACTTCGGACAGCGGCGTCTTGAAGCGAACGTTCGTGACTTGATCGACGAGCGCGCCGAGCGCCTCGGCGAGCGGAATACCGCTCTTGAGCAGCGTCGACATCTGGCGCGTGAAGACGGCGATCTCGCCCTTCTTCACACCGCCGAGGAAGCCGCCGAGGTCGACATCGCGCGACAGCCCGCCCTTCTTCGCGTTCGCTTCCTTCGCCTGCTTGCCGCCACGCGACAGCTCGAAGGACATGACGGACACGCCGTCCTTGCGCAGCACGGCGCGCAACGCCTTGGGCGACTCCGCATCGCGGACGCCGTTGACGCTCTTGCCGTTGGCCGAAACGCCTTTGAACGCGTACATCGGCATGGCTAGTCACTCTCCGCGGTCATCAGCATGACCTCCTCGGGGGTTGTCATTCCGAGCATGCACTTGCGCGCACCGTCCATGCGCAAGCCGATCATGCCGGCCGCGATGGCGGCGTTGCGGATCGTGCCCGCGTCGGCCTTCTCGAGCGTCAGGCGGCGAACGACATCGTTCACGAGCAAGAGCTCGTAGATGCCGGTACGACCGCGATACCCGCGCTGGCTGCACGCTGCGCAACCGACCGCCTCGAAGAACGTCCCCATCGGCGGCGGGCGCTGGCCCTTCACGAAGGGGAGCTCGTAGCCGCCGTGATAGAAGCGCTGCGGATCGAGGCCGAGCTCGCGCAGCATCTCCTCGGACGGCCGCACGGGACGCGCGCACTCGTAGCAAGGACGGCGCACGAGGCGCTGCGCCAGCAGACCGACGAGCGAGCTCGCGACGAGGAACGGCTCGATGCCCATGTCGACGAGACGCGCGACGCCACCGGCGGCGTCGTTGGTGTGGACCGTGGAGAACACCAAGTGACCGGTGAGCGACGCGGTGATCGCGACCTCCGCGGTCTCCTTGTCACGAATTTCGCCGACCATGATGACGTCCGGGTCTTGGCGCAAGAACGAGCGCAAGCCCGAGGCGAACGTCAGATCGATCTTCGAGTTCACCTGCGTCTGCGAGATGCCTTCGAGTTGGTACTCGACCGGATCCTCGACGGTGAGGATGTTGATGTTTGGCTGGTTGATCTCGGAGATACAGGCGTAGAGCGTGGTCGTCTTACCGGAGCCGGTGGGACCGGTGACGAGCAAGATGCCGTGCGGACGATTGATGATGTCGCGGATGTCCTTCAGGTGATCCGCGGCGAAGCCGATGTCGGCGAGGCCGAGCAAGACGCTCGAGCGATCGAGCAGACGGATCGTCACGCTCTCGCCAGAGGCCGTAGGCGCGGTCGCGACGCGCATGTCGACGTCTTTGCCGGCCATCTTTCGACGAATGCGGCCGTCCTGCGGCAAGCGCTTCTCGGCGATGTTGAGGCCGGCCATGATCTTGATGCGCGCGAGGATCGATTGCTGGAACTTCTTCGGCGCGCGCTTCGCTTCGCGGAGCTGACCGTCGACGCGGTAGCGAACGATGATCTCTTTCTCGCCGGGCCGGATATGGATATCCGAGGCGCCTTCCTTGGCCGCCTGGAACATCAGCGAGTTCACCCAGCGAATGATCGGCGCCTCGTCGTTGGCGTCGAGCATGTCGACGAGCTCCTCGGACGCGAAGTCTTCGCCTTCCTCCTGCTCGTCCTTCTTGTGCGACTCCTCGAGCTCGTGCGAGCCGCGAAGGCGCGTGTACGTCTTGTTGATGTGGTCGGTGATCTTGGACGTCGATGCCACGACGGGCTCGACCGGCTCGGACAGCAGCACGGCGACCGCATCGATCACGTCCACCGCCGACGGATCGGCGACGGCGACCATCACGCGTCCTGCGCTGTCGCGACCGAGCGGCAGCACGAGGCGTTGGCGCGCGAAGTTGATCGGCAGCTTCTCGATCAGCTCGATCGGGATGTCCTCGGCGCGCGGGAGATCCTTCGCGTAACCGACCTCGGCCTGGATCGCGAGCGCCTCCGCGAGCTGGTTCTCGTCGGCGAGCTTGAGGCGCACGAGCACCTCGCCGAGGAGCCCACCCTCTTCGGCCTGACGCGCGAGCGCCTTCTCGATCGCATCGGGCGCGACGCCGCAGCGCGCGACGAGGATCTCTCCGATCAGCGTCGGCTGCACGGCGAGGGCGCCAAAGCCACCGCCGCGGAACGCGCCGAATCCCTCCGTTGTCGCCATTAGGGCTTGGCCTCCGGTTTCGGTGCGGGCTCGTTCGGGTCGTCGATGTTCGACGGGCCGTACTCGAGCGGACCCTCGGTGATGCCTTTGCGCTCGCCGAGCGCCTTCAAGACGTCGAAGTCCTGCTCGACGGAGAGCACCGCACGGTTGATCTCCTCGACGACGCCGCGCTTGCGGCGGTAGTCGATGCGCGCGTTGTACTTGGCCTCGTTGAGCGTCGCGAACGAACGCACGAACTCTTCACGCTCGCGAACCTTGCGCTCGCGGATCGTCTGCAGATCGAGGGAGTCCTTGATGATGTAGGGCGTGAGGAGGATCAAGAGGTTCGTCTTGCGCTTGCTCTTCGTGGAGTACTTGAAGAGATAGCCGAGGATCGGGATGTCGCCGAGGAGCGGCACCTTGCTCTCGTTGTAGATGTCCTTCTCCTGGATCAGGCCGCCGATGACCACGGTCTGCTGATCGTTGACCACGACCTGCGTCTTCAGCTTGCGCTCCGACCACGTGGGGCCGAGCTCCGCGCTCTGACTCGCGAGATCCTTGGTCTCCTGCTCGATCTCGAGGCGAACCGCATCGTTGCTCGAGATGTGCGGCGTGACATTGAGCGTCAGGTTCAGCTTCTCGCGCTGGATGTTCTGGCCGATACCGCCGGGGATGCCCTGCGCGCCTTGCGTCGGGAGGCCGAACCCGCCGAACGACAGGCCCGCCTTGTAGGGGATGTTGTTACCGACGGAGAACTCCGCCTTCTCGTTGTCGATCGCGATGACGTGCGGCGCCGACAAGATGTTCGAGTTGTCCTGCGTGGCGAGCGCCTGCACGAGCACGCCGTACGACGGGATGCTCGTCCCGAGCAGCGTCTGGCTGTTCGCGAGCGGCGAACCGATCACGCCGCCGATGAGGCCGGTCAGCGTGGCGAGCGAAGCGACCGACAGCGACTTGAGGCTCGGTGCCTGGACGCCGGCGACGATCAGATCGCCGTTGTTGAACGGGAGGCCGCCGTGCGAGCTCGTACCGAGCGACAGATCCTTGGACAGGTTGACCTCGAGGATGAGCGCCTCGATGAAGATCTGGCGGCGCGGCTGATCGAGGCGGCGAATCACCTCCTTGATCGCGAGGTAGTCGCGACCGCTCGACATCACGATCAGCGAGTTCGTCGGCTTGTCGCCGATGACGCGGACCTGACCTTCGAGGGACGTGCCGAGATCACCGAGGGGCCCCGGCGGTGGCGCCGTGTTCTGCGGGCGTGCGGCGCCGGCTTGGCCGGGTTGACCTGCGCGCTGCTGCTGGTTGCCCTGCCCCATCGCGTTGTTGAGCGTGGTCGCGAGCTCTTCCGCGAGCGCGTTCTCGAGTGGATGGACGCGAATCGAGTTACCGCCCTCGGTGTCGAGCGAGATGTCGAGGCGCTCCACCAGCGCCTTCACGCGCAGGTAGCCTGCTTCGCTCGACACGACGATCAGCGTGTTCGTGCGATCGTCGACCAGGATCTTCGAGGGGACCGAGCTCATCGCGTCGTCGTTCGTCGGAGCGGCTGCAGGCGCCGTGCCTTGCGCGGCGGGCGCGCGCCTTCCTGCGTTCGTCGGGGCCGCCGCACCTCCACCGCCTGCCGAGAGGCCCAAGATCTCGTTGATCTTCTGCGAGAGCTGCGCCGCGTCCGCGTGCTTGACCGCGATCGTGTAGATGCCTTCGTTGTTTCCTGGCACGTCGAGGGCGCGTGCAAGCGTCATCATGTCGCGAATCTGCGACGCGTAGTCGGTGATGATCAGCACCGAGCCGGCGACGGCGACGTTGCCGGCCGGCGAGCGGATCGCATCGAGCGCCGCACGCAGCGTCTCGGTCTGCGCGTACGACGGACGCAGGATGTAGCGGATGATCTGATCCTGGTTACCCGGCGCGCCCTTCTTGTAGATGGGCACCGTCTCGCTCTTCGCCGTGGCGGACTCGACGATGCGCATCATGTTGCCCTTCGGCACCACGGTGAGGCCCATCGTCGAGAGCGCGACGAGGAACACCTCGTACGCCGCGGCCGCGCTCATCTTGTTCGGCGCGATCACGGTGACCTTCTTGCCGGTCGACACGATGCGCGGATCGAGGATGAAGTTCTTGCACGTGAAGCCCATGACCCACGTGATGAGATCCTTGAGCTCGGTCTCCGGCTTGAACGTGACGGCGACCTGCCCCGTGCGCTTCTTGCACGCGTACAGCGCCTCGTCTTCCGGTTGCGTGCCGGCGGGCGGCGTGGGCTGCGCGAGCGCGACAGGCGCGAGCGTCGTCATCAACGACGCGATGACGAGTGCGGCGAGCGGGCGAGTGATTGTGTGCTGCGTCTGCATATAGGCTCTTTGGATCAACGAATCGTGTACTTCAGGGTGACGGGCTTACCGCGACGAGTGACTTCCATCTCCAAGGAGGTCGCTTCGCGCAGCTTCGTGTAGACCTCGAGCGCCTTGTCGGCGGTGGTCAGCTCGAAGCCATTGATCGATTGAATGGTGTCGCCATTGGACAGGCCGAGCTTGGAGTACACGCTGCTCGGGCGAATCGCGTAGAGCTTGAAGCCGTCCGGCTTGCCGTTCTTCACCGCCGGAACGACGCGCGCGCCCTTGGCGACCGCCATCGGGTTCGCGAGGACCTTGTCGACGAGTGACTTGTCGATCTCGTACGTGGTGTCGTCGATCTTCTTGATGCCGTTATCGACGGCCGCCTGCAGGTCATCCTTGTTCTCGTCGTCAGCGGGCTTGGGCTCCTCCACCTTCGCCACCGGCGGCGGCGGGGTGGCGCCCGTGAGCACCAAGCGCTCGATGCGGCCGTTGTTCTCGAAGTCGATGTACTTGAACTTGATCGCCTTGAGCTTGCCGGCGCCCGGGATGATGTCGTCGATCGCGAACGCGCCCTGCTTCTGGCTCTCGGTGTTGATGACCGTGGCGTACGAGTCTTTGTCCGTGGCGCCGATGTTGGTCGCGAGCAGCGACAGCGGCAGCGACGTGATCCCGATCGACGACGGATCCGTGTTCGTCGCGACCACGACCGGCGGCGTGCAGTCCGAGCAGAACATGTTGCGATCCGCGAACTGCTGTCCGTTCTTGTCGTGCGTGGGCTTGGCCACCGTGGGCGCTTGCGGCACGACGTAGGCCTTGGGGCTGGTCTTGGGATCGCCGAGGAACTTCGCTTCGATGATGTGCCCCGTCGCCTTGGCGGCGAACACGGCGCAGATCATCACGGCGAGTGCACCGATGACCCAGAAGTAGCGCTTGATGACGTCTTGCACCGGGGTCTATTCCTTTTCGGCCTTCTCGGCGTCCGTGTTGCCGTTGCTGTTTGCAGCCGCATCGTCGGGATCGGGCTGCTCGAGGCGGCGATAGATCGTGCGCGTGGCGATGCCCAACAGCTTCGCGGTCAGGCGCTTGTCGCCGCGCGTGTGGCGCAGCGTCTCGTGAATGACGCGCATCTCGATCTCCGAGAGCGGCATGCCGATCGGAAACGTCAGCGACGACGCCGACGCGGTGCCCGGCGCGGTGTCGCGAATCTCGCGAGGCAGTGCATCCTCGTCGATCACCGTGTGCCCCGCGCGCGTGAGAACGACCGCGCGCTCGATCGCGTTCTCGAGCTCGCGCACGTTGCCGGGCCAGCCGTACTCGGTGAGGCGCTCGAGCGCCGTGGGCGAGCAGCCGCTGATCGCCTTGCCGTTCTTCTCCGCGTAGACCTGCACGAAGTGCTGCGCGAGCAGCGAGATGTCGTCGCGGCGATCGCGCAGTGGCGGAACGCTGACCGGGATGACGTTCAAGCGATAGAAGAGATCCTCGCGGAAGCGGCCGGCCTTCACTTCCTCGGCGAGGTTCACGTTGGTGGCGGCGACGAGACGGATATCGATGCGGCGCGTCTTGCCGCCAGCGCCGAGACGCTCGATCTCGCCCTCCTGCAGCACGCGCAGAAGCTTCACCTGGACGTGGCGCGAAATCTCGCCGATCTCGTCGAGAAACAGCGTGCCTCCGTGCGCGGCTTCGAAGCGACCCTCGCGCGCGGTGGTCGCGCCGGTGAACGCGCCCTTCTCGTAGCCGAACAGCTCGGCCTCGAGGATCGACTCGGGGATCGCAGCGCAGTTCACCGCGACGAACGGCGTCTTCGCGCGCGTCGAGTTCTCGTGCAGCGCGCGGGCGAGTAGCTCCTTGCCGGTGCCGCTCTCGCCGAGGAGCAACACGGTGGCTTCGCTCGGCGCGGCCTGCATGACGATGTCCATCGTGCGTCGCCACGCGAGCGACGTTCCGATGATCGCGCGGCGGCGCTTCTCGGCGAGCTGCGCCTTGAGGCTGCGGTTCTCGACCAGCAGCGACTGCTTCTCGAGCGCGTTCTTCACGATCCGGACGACGTGCGCGCGCTTGAGCGGCTTGGTGACGAAGTCGTACGCGCCTTCCTTCATCGCGTCGACCGCGGTCTCCACGGTGCCGTACGCGGTCATGAGCACGACCTCGGTCTCGGGCGCGATCGTCTTCGCCGCGCGGAGGAGGTCCATGCCGCTCGTGTGCGGCATCATGAGATCGGTCAGCAAGACGCCGACGCGATGCTTGCGCAGAAGATCCAAGCCGCCGTTGCCGTCTGTCGCCGACAGCACGTTCAGCCCTTCGCGCCGGAAGATCTTGGTCAGCGACTCCACGATCGCCGCCTCGTCATCGACCACCAGCACGATGCCCGCATGCTCCGGATCCGCGCGCAGCTCGCTGGGCTCCTCGCCCGGCGTGCTCCCCGAACCGTCGACGTGAGCAGCCGCGAACCGACGGAACGGACTCTGGGCAGGCTGGTTCCACATGCGGTCTTCTCAATAACAAGGCCCGAGCCAACCTGATTCCAGCTAACCGGTTGGACTTATTAGCATGTGTTGGGGGAGACACGCGGCGTTCTTGCCACTTTGTCAGCCCTCCAAGGGCACCCTGTCATCGTGGCATTTCGGGAGGATCGCGCTCCGCCATCGCCAGCGTTCGGACACCCTGTCGGTCGCGAACCCTTGCTCCAAATGCGGGGCCAAGGCTCGCGCATGGATCCGTGTGGATCTCGTACCGACAGGGCACGTAGCGACGGACTACTCCGAGAAGTCGGAGTCTTGATCGATGCGCTGATCCTCATCGATCTTCTGGTTGTTCTTGCCGCTCTCGACGTCCTCGTCGTCATGGCGAGAACCAACCGTGTCGGGCTCCTCGACGTCCATTCCGTCGTCGAGATCCATGTCGTCCTCGTCGTCGAGGCCCGGGGTCTGGAGGTCGTTGTCTTCGATCTCTTCGTACTTGTCGTTCTTCTCGTTCGGCATGGTGTGTTCCTTCCTGGTGACGTGAGAATGCAATCGTGCGGCCACCGCACCGCAGCTGCGTTAACGACTCGCGAATTGCTGATCGCGAATCCGTCCGAGTTGATGATCGAGCATCGCCGCCATCTTCTCGGCAGCGACGTCGAGCGCGATCAGAAGGTCGCTCGCATGGTGCGAGAGCCCGATCGGCTTTCTCCCCGCGAAGCGAACTTCGATGCTGCAGCGAATGTCGTCACCGCCGATCTTCTTGCCGTTCTCGTCGGCAAAGTGGACCTCGACGGTCGTGATCTGTTCGCGAAAGCGTCCGAGTGCGGCCTCGATGGAAGCCTCGACCTGCGCGCTCAGACGTTCGCTGCCAACGATGGTGTCGTCATGTCGAACTTGGATGTGCATGACGACACGTGGTGCGAAGCACGCGCCATTGCCCTGCGAGAACCTCTAGCAAGAGCGCGTCTTCTCCTCAGGCAGGACGTGCGGCTTTGCGCGCTGCCGCGGGAACCTCGCGCGGAAGTGTCACGGTAAACGTGGTGCCCTCGTCGAGCTTTGTATCGACGGCAATGGTTCCGCCGTGGCCGTAGACGAGGTCGTGCACGATCGAGAGGCCGAGCCCCGTGCCTTCGCCGACATCCTTGGTCGTGAAGAAGGGATCCCAGATGCGCGGCAACACCTCGGGGGGAATTCCTGATCCGTTGTCGCCGATCTTCACGACGACGCTCTCGCTGTCGCCCGACGTGGAGATCGAGATCGTGGCGTTCTCGCGACCGGCGAGCGCTTGCGCCGCATTGGTCAAGAGGTTCATGAACACCTGGTTCACTTGCCCCGCGTGGCCCTTCACTCGACCGACAGCACCGAACTTCTTGTCGACGGTGATGTTCTGTTTGAGAAGGTGCCGGAGGAGCTCGAGCGAGTCCTCGATCGAGCGATCGACATCGAACTCGACGACCGACTCGTCATCGGTGCGCGAGTAGTTGTGCAGCGCGCTGACGATCGCCTTGGTGCGCTGCGCGCCGCGCTGGATCACGCGGATCATGTCGCGCACGTCTTTAGCCGCCTCGACGCGTGCGGCGGGATCCGGCGCGTCGATGTCGTTGACCGCTTCTTCGAGGGGGCCGACGGTGTTCACGATCGCGTTCACCGGGTTGTTGATCTCGTGCGCGATGCCGGCCACGAGCTGACCGATCGATGCGAGCTTCTCGGACTGCACGAGTTGTTTCTGCGCACGCGTGAGCTTGTCGAGGGCCTCGGCGAGCTCGCGGTTCTTGCGCGCGAGATCGGCGGTGCGCATCTGCACGGCGCGCTCGAGGTCGAGGTTCACTTCCTCCGTCGAGCGCAGCTTGTCTCGCAGCGCGCGGCGCATCTCCTCGAGAGCGAGCGTCAAGCGCCCGATCTCGTCGCCCTCGCCACCAGCGGCGACGGGGTCGGCGAGCTCGCCGCGGGCCATCGCGTCGGCGCGCTGCTCGAGCCGACGAATCGGCGCCATGAACTGCGCGACGGTGAACGCGACGATGCCCGCGCAAGCGCCGAACAGGATGAGGAAGAAGACGAGAAGCTCTTTGAGCGGACGCGCCATGGTCTCGCCGCGACCGCGATACGACGGATAGAACACCGCGGCGCTGCCCAGGTCGTACCTGGTTCCGCGCCACGACAGAAACAAGCGCTCGCTGCGGCCGGTTAGCTGCGCGATGCCGATCGCGATCTCCGTCTGGCTGCGACCGATCTGCGCCTGCACGTACCACGGTAGTGCCGGCGCACCGACGGGACCACCGCCGACGCCGAGGCCGTCCCCGTCGGGGTCCACGTAGTACATCACGGGCGCATCGGGCGCTGCTGTCGCGATGCGCCGTAGCGCTCCGCGCACCGACTCTGGCGTCGGCGGCTGCTCGAGCGTCGCGATCTCCGTCTGCAGCTCCGAGTGCATCCACGCGAGACCGACGCGCGACTGCCGGCTCGCGGCGTCGTTCGCGAGGTTCTTGTACTGCACGAAGCCCCAGAGCAGCGCCATGCCGCACGCGAGCAACACGACGCCGCCGAACGACAGCATCAGCTTGCTGCGGAGTGACAGCGACGGCGCGATGGAGCGGACCGGAACGCGATAGCGCTGCGTCAAGTGCGCGAGCAGCGGCCGCAGCACGTCGCGGTGCCAGAGCTGCTCGTAGATCGCGCCGGCGATCGTGAGGATGACCGTCGCGATCGCGAGGACGAGCGTGGCGTCGACGTCGAAGCCGAGCTGAAAGCGCGCGACGAGCGCACCGACGATCGCGATCACGAACCACACGCAGATCGTGAGGACCGCGAGGCGATACGGCAGCGCTTGCGCGCGACGATAGATCTGCGCGGCGGGCGGCGCATCCTCGACTTGCTCTCCGCGTGACACCCGCAGGTAGCGACGCAAGTCGTACGTGAACCAGCGCGCGAACAGCGCCCACAACGTGACGCCGAGGAGCGCGGCGATGGGATAGAACGTCTGGAGCTGGACGTACTGCTCGGTGGTGAGGACGAAGTAGTACGCGAAGCCCGCCTGCGCACAGAGCACGCCGCCGGCGACGATCATCGCGACGAGCATGAACCGGCGGAAGTGGCTGTCGTCGAACTTGCGCAGCGGCGACCCCGCGGCGAACAGGCGTTGCCGCACGTCGCCCAGGATCTGCGCCCACCACACGGCGCGGATGCACGACACGATGTACGCGTGCACGGCCGCGACCGCGGTCAGCTCGAACACGCGCTGTGGCTTCCAGCCTTGATAGATGCAGAGAAACACGCCCGTCAGCAGCGCGGCGCCGGCCCACAGGCCCGTGCGCAGGAGCAGCACGCGCACCGGCCCCTTGAGCGTGATGCGATACGCGCGCGCGGCGTCCTCCTTGCTGACGCGATCGCCACGACGGCGTGCACCGACGGCGGCCCACAGCGGATAGAGCCACGTCGTGATCGCGGCGATCCACACGATGCACATGCCGATGCCGACGGGAACCGCGGCGCGCAGGAGCGTCTGCGCGACGTCCCCGAGGTCGAACGCGATCCACAGCGGATAGCCGATCCCGATCAGCTCCGCGAAGCCGAGGATGATCGCCGGGATGAGGAACCGGCGCTTGAACGGGACGGCTGCGATCGAGACCGCGGAGGCTGGCGCGACCTCGTATGCCTTGTTCGCCGAGGATGTGACGCCGACCTCGGTCTTCGCCGGATCGTTCGTCTCCTCACCCGAGGTTGGCATGGCGCGAGGATAGCTCGATAAGATGGCTGCGATGAGGTGGTGGCTGTCGACAACCGTTCTCGGCATCCTGGCGAATGTCGGCATGGCTGTCGCCGAACCCATCACCGACCGCGACTACGCGATCGATTTCTACGACGGTGTAGCGATCGGCAACACCGCGTGGGTCGGCATGGGCGGCGCTGGAGCGGCCAACATCGTCGGAACCGCGGGGACGCTCATCAACCCGAGTGCACCCGCGGTGCGGCTCACGACCGACACCGACGACTGGAGCTGGGACTATCACATCGATGTCCTCACCGGAACGCTGTCGACGGACTACGACAACAACGGCGTCGTCTCCGAGGATGCAGGCGCGTCGCTCGTGACGCTCGGCATCGGCGGTCGCTATCATGATTGGGCCGCTGCGGCGACGCTCACGGCGCAGACCGCCCCGTCGATGCGACGCTGTCGGCCGAAGCGCTGCGCCTTCGCTTCGTGGTCGCGAAGTACTTTCCGAACCGCGATATCTCCGTCGGGATCGGCGTGCAAACAGTGACGTTCGGGATCGGTCCCGAGGAAGGCGACGAGCTGTTCTCGATCATGGGCACGGGCGCCATCGCCGGCATCACGTACGTGCCGCGCATGCAGAACTGGCGCATCGCCGGCAGCATCGAGAGCCGGATCCGCGGCGCGGAGGTGTCCACGGACTCGTGCGATCCCGAGGACTGCATGGGCTACATCTTGCCGGGAAGCGTCGCGTCGGCCGCGCGCGGCGTGATCGGCGTCGCGTATCGCTTCGCACCGACCGAGTGGAATCAGCTCGTCGGCGGCATCTTTCGCGACGAGCGCGCGCTCACGCTGACGACCGACGTGCTGATCACGGGCGACTCCCCGAACGCGTATGGCATCGAGGGCTTCGCGATGCAGGAGCTGCAGCGCTCGGGCAAGAACTTCGCGTTCTCGCTGCGCGGTGGCGCCGAGTACGAGTGGCTCCCCGGCCGCTTTCGCGTGCGCGCGGGAAGCTACTGGGAGCCATCGCGCTTCGAGGACGTCCCCGGTCGATTGCACGTGACGTTCGGCGTCGAGCTTCGCGTGTTCGAGTTCCAGCTGTGGGGACGCCGTCGCGGGCGCCTGTCGTTTACCGGCGATGTCGCCGAGCGCTATCGCAACGTCGCCGCATCGATCGGCTTCTGGCACTAAGGGAACGTCTTCGTCACGTCCGCGATCGGATGCTGGTACGGCTGGTTGTTGGTCGCGCCTGGCTTGGGCGCGCCTCCGTTCGTATTCAGCTGCTTCTCGTACTCCGCAGCATTTACCGGGACGCCCGGGAAGTAACAGATGCCCACCGAGAACTCGCGAGCGAGCGCCATCCGCGCTTCGATCTCGCTACTCGTCACGAGCATTCCTGGCTCACCGGGCTTGAGGCTCTTCCCCGTCTTGATCAGCAGCTGGAACTTCGACGGATGGATCATCGGCCGATCGTCGGGATCGGTGTTGGTGGTCGTCGCGTACGTGATCGTGTCCCGGTGCCACCGCAGGCGGCCCTCTGCACCGCGACCTGGATCACCGTCGTACGCCATCGCGAGCAGCGTCGAGTTTGGCAGCGCGGTGATCTTCGTCCAGTCGTGAACGACGGCGAAGATCGGCGCGGGAACCTTGTGACCCGCCGCGTGAACGAAGCAGTGGTTCGCGTCGATCTTGGCGCCGGCGATGATCGGCACCATGCGCGGATGCGCGGCGATACACACGGCCTGATAGAACAGCGTGAGTCGATCGCGGCACTCGAAGATCGCTTCGGCGCGGCGGTTGGGCGTCGGAACAGTTCCCGTTTGTGGGTCGCGGATGTGGATGTGCTCGATGTCGAACGACAGGCCCGCCCACCCCGGGAGCTCGCGATCCATGAGCTCGACCAACGCTTTCGCACACCGCGCGAATCCCGGATCCTCGGTCAACGCATCCTTGCCGAACACGAAGTCGTTGAACACGTCCGTGTCTTTCGTCATCGGCTGCGGCGCGATCCCGACGCTGAGCTGGACCTTCGCGGCGTTCATGTGACCGAGCAGCTTGGTCCACTCGGCGCGAAGCGCGGGCGCCGCGACCGTCGGTGCCGTTGGATGGAACCGCAGGCCACCGACCATGACGAAGTCATCGCAGATGCCCCCGAGCGTCTTCGCGAGCTTGTCTCCGGTGTACACCGTCTTCGTGACGTCCGTACCGTCTGGCTTCTTCTCGCCCGTCGGAACCTCTCTCCACACGGAGGTCGGATCTCCCGAAGCGGAGTGGCGGAGGCGCGTCAGCGAACCCGCCGGGAACTTGTAGACCGTCATGCTTCGCTCCGAGAGAGCTGGCCATCGTGGATCTCGGCCAGCCGCGCGCGCGTGACCTCGTCGAGTGTTCCGGTCGGCGACAGCTTGTAGTCGAGCTGGAATGCGCGAACCGAACCGTCGAGTCGATCACTCGGTGCGTAGCCGAGATTGTGGAGCCGGCGCCGCGCTGCCGCGTCGGTGTCGTCGTTGGGACGCATGTCGAGTTCGAGGCGATACGTGTATCCACCGTTGCGCGCGAGCTCGGCGTCGGTCGCCCACTCGATACTGCATCCCTCGTGCTCGCCGACGTCATTCTCGACGAGCCAACCGTCGGCACCGGTACGTCCGGTGCGCGTCATCCCTCCGACGACGAGTCGATACACGGCGTTGCGATGTGGCTCGCGATCGGCACCGAGAATCCGCACGCGAAGCTCGCTCTTGCTCTCGGGCGCATCGTGCTCGAAGTCGACCGTCTCGATCGCCCGCTTCACCCACTCGAAGTACGCGCACCCTGCATCGGGACAGGAAGTAGGCTTCGGGGGATCGGGCGGCCCATCGAACAGGAACACTTCCACGCGGCGATTCCTCGGCTCCTCGACGGAATCCTCGGTTGGCACCTCGTTGTGGTGCTCTCCGCAGCCGAGCGTGTCGAGCGTCGCGCTCGCCGGAAGCGTGGTTTTGTCGAGGCTCATGTAGTCCGTGATCATTCCGCGACGCGTCTCGGATCCGGGAAAGCCATCGACGGCGAAGCCACGATCTTGCTGATAGCGACGAACCGCATCCTGCGTCACGGGACCGAGCTGACCGTCCACCTCGCCCGCGAAGTACGGCGCACCGTTGGCATCGAGGATCGCCGACAGCATGTGTTGATCCTCTCGCGTCCCCCAGACCTTCGAGTGCGCGTTCGTCTGGTAGCACTGGAGCCACGGATCGACAGCGTCGACGAGATAGTGCGCGATGGAACGCGCGCGCTCGACCGAGAGCTCGCGATTGTACACGGCATCGCCGAGCCGATCCGTGTGCCCCGTGACGACGACGACCATGTCGGGATGCTTCTCGTAGTAGTCCACGAGCCCGCGGATGCCCTTCATCGCCGAGGGCAACAGAAACGTCTTGTCGATCTCGAAGAGAAAGCCGACGAGGCGGACGCGAAACACACGTGGCGGAAGCTCGACCGTCGACACCTCGCCGATGCGAACCTTGATTGGTTCTCGCGCGTACTTCAGAGCGGTCATCGCTTCTCCTCGGCGTCGATGTCGGGCAAGACCAACGTGCAATCGCCACGCTGGAGGAGCCTCGTGATCGTGAAGACGCCTTGTTGATCCGTGTAGCCGGTGCGCTTCTCGCCGTCGGGCAACGTCAGCTCGTACCTCACGGAGCGTCCGATCGAAGCGCCCGTGACGCTGACGAGCCGCACCTCGATCTCGTCGGGCTCGATTCGTTCGTCCTCGGCGTTGGGAGCTTCACCCGAGCTCGGTCCGTCATTGGATCCAGGCGCCGTGTTCGCGCCTGGACCTCCCGAACCGCCTCGTCCGGTCTGGTTGCTGTTCGAGCCCGAGCTCGATCCGCTTCCTTGGTCAGTGCCGCCGCCACCGGTCGATTTGCTCCTGCCATCACTCGAGCCACCGCTGCCTCCGGTGCTTCCTCCGCCGACGATGACGGTCGGCGAGCCCTCGATGAGCTGCCCCATGCCGCCGCAGTGCTTTGTTTGATCGCCCATCCGATGAGCGGGCTTGTTGTCGATGAAGACCGTCGCGCTCCCTTCCTTGGCGTTCCACATGTTCGTGCCGCAGCACGCGGCGTGGATGCCGGGATCGTCGATGCGCAGCGCGGGGCGGTTGTTGACGAACGTTGTTGTCGATCCAGCGATGGCGGGCCCGATGCCCGGGTGTGGGCACGCGGGACAGCCATGCGCATCCGCCGGCACGTTCGCCTTGTCTCCCAATCGCCCCTGCGGTGGCATTCGTGGAGAGGCAGACTCGGTACTTTCTGAATGTGACGGAGCGCGATCAAAGGTCCGTCAGGCAAGATGGGCGCATGCGAACCGTCCTCTTCGTCGTTGCTCTCGCCGCATGCGGCGGATCCAAACCTGCGCCCGCCCCCGTCGCTGATCCAGCGCCCGCCGAGCCCGCCCCCGCGGAGCCTGCTCCCGCCGAGCCCGCCGGGTCATCGGACGACGTGCTCGCGGCCTCCGCGCTCGCCGAGCAGTACGAAGTGGGCAAGGCCGTGTACACGACGAAGCGGTGCGCGTCGTGTCACGAGGAGAGCGGCGCAGGCAACGCGAAGAACCCGCCCGTGATCGGCGACACCGCGTTGCCGAAGGATCCGCCGAAGACGGCGACGCTGCGCAAGGGCGTGACGTTCACGACCGCCGCGGACGTGTTCGGCTTCGTGAAGGCGAAGATGCCGATCGCGAAGAAGGGCGCCGCGTTCGAGGCGCTGACCGACGACGAAGCGTACGCGGTGACCGCGTGGATGCTCGACGCGAACAAGGTCGCGCTGACCAAGAAGCTCGACGCGAGTAACGCCGCGACCGTCGAGCTGCGCTGATCACGTCGGCGGATCGATCGGCACACCGCCGAACGGGATGCCGTCCGCACACGTGTCCTCGGGCCCGCGTCGATAGCTCGTGCGGATGAACGTCTTGAGATACTCGTCGAAGCAGCTGGCCGTGTAGTAGCGGTTCCACGCGACCGCGGCGATCTGCGTGCCCTCGTCGAGCAGCGGATCCGCCGCGATGAGGATGCGCTTCTTGACCGGCGCGGTGCACGTGTCGTCGTCGGCCGCAGCGCGCGCGACCTCGACGAGCTGGTCGACGACCTCGGGGCATCCGAGCGGACAGTTGTAGAGAAGGATCACGCCGCCGTGCTCGGCGTTGTGCAGCCAGTTGCCGCGCGGCAGCGTCTCGTAGAGCCGATACCACCCGGCCCACGACGGATAGTGCGCGCCGGTCGCCGGAGGATTGGACGACCACTCGATCTGCGTGCCCGACGTCATGTGCGTGGCGGCTTCTTGCGGCACCGAGTGCAACACGCCATCGCATTGGCCGACCGGCATCTCCTGCGGCTCGTCGACACCACCACCATCGTCGCCACACGCGGCGACGACGAGCGCGAGACCCAGCGCGAACGACACGCGATTCATCGTCGACGCTTTCGCACGAGCAGGGCGAGCACGGCAAGGAGCATCGTGGAATACGACCGGCCCACGGGGTACCGTACGCGCCATGAAACGGCGCACGTTCCTGGGGGCCGCGGGTGGGCTCGGCGCGGCCGCAGTCACGGTGGGTCCGTGGATCGGACGATCGAGCGCCGCGAGCTTCGGCGTGTTTCCGAGCGGCACTACGTCGGTGCAGCTCCCCGAAGCGCAGCGCGCGAAGAAGGTGCTCGAGATCTTTCTCTACGGCGGCCTCTCGGTGTGGGAGACGCTGTACCTCGTTCGCGACTACGGCAAGCCGGACGATCCGGATCCGATGCTGCGCAACACGCAGTCGTACGCGTTGTCGATGACGCAAGCCGGAGCCGCGTGCGGTAACGTCGATCTGGATCGCACGTTCGGCACCGACGCGAACGGCGCCACCGTCGAGCTCGGGCCGTTCGCGCATCTACTTCACGCGCGGACCGACGTTCGCGATCGCATGCGCCTCGTCGTGCAGCACCACACGCTCGAGCCGCACGAAGCCGCCGTCCCGCTCGCGCTCACGGGGCGCCCGGTCGGTCAGCCCTCGGCCGCGGGCCTCGGTGCTCACATCCAACGCGCGCGCATCGATAGCGGCGCGTCGGCGGGCCGCGCATCGCCGCACTCGTACGTGTTCGCGACCGGCGGGATCTCGAGCGACAACGTGGCCGCGGCAGCGCTCCCCGGCGGTCACGGCGGCTCGTCGCGTCCGGTGCTGATCAAGACGGACAACGCCGCTCGGTTCACGAACCTCCTCCAACGCAACACGCTCGGCGCCAATCGCGGGAGCCACGACGCGCTCGTCTCCGCGTATCACGAGCAATACGAAGGACGCCTGTCGTGGCCGACGCGTGGTCGCGTTCGCAGCACCAAGGCCGACGACCTGTCGATCGCGTTCGATCGCGCGAAGAACGCTGACGCCATCCGCGCGGTGCTCGCGGACGATTTGTTCGCGATGCAGAGCGACACCACGTGCGGCGTCTCTCGACGGAGCTTGCCGCTCATGTCGCTCACGGCGGCGCGTCGCTTGCTCACGCATCCGACCGAGCCAGCATCGTACGTGTGCGTCAGCGACACCGGCCTCTACGAGGCATCGGGCGGCGGCGGCTACGACACGCACAACGACAACGCGGTCGATACGGCGGTCAACTTCAACAACATCCTGAAGGCGCTGTTCGGGATCATCAACGCGCCGGGCGAGAACGACCCCACGAAGATCTCCCTCGACGACACGCTGATCATCTTGAACACGGAGTTCGGCCGCACACCGTGGCGACAAGGCCAGGACGGACGCAATCACCATCCATACGGCTACGCGACGGCGTTCATCGGCGGGCCGATCCTCGCCGAGCACAAGGGCATCTACGGCGCGATCGGCCGCGATGGTCGCTCGATCCGCGGAAGCGAGACCGTCCCCGGGTACGGCGCTCCGTCGGAGAATCGCATCGCCGCGCTCCTCGCGATGGGCTTCTGGCCGTTCGCCGGCGAAGGCTTCAACGTCGCCGATGTCGCCGGCGCCACCAACGAGCTCGACGCCGCACGACACGCGATCGCGAAGTACCTCGGGAGGACCGCCTAGATGCGCGCGCTGTACACGATCGCGGTCGCCTTGGTCGCCGGCTTCGCACCACAAGGCTGCAGCTGCGGCAACGACGCCGACCTCACCGACGCGGGTGTCGCGCCGACGTTCGATCAATGCGACGCCGATCCGCCGGCCTTCGTGCGGCACTCGTTCCTCGCGCTCACCGGACATCGCCCGCGCGGCCAGGACGAAGTGGATGTCTACGTCGACATCTACGAGCAAGTGAAGGCGCTCGGCACGGAGATGGAGCCGACGGATCCACGCGAGGTCGTCGCGCGCGCCATCATGAGCCGGCCCGAGGTTGCCGAGCGGTGGATCGACGTGTTCATGGACGCGCTCCACGTCCAGCGCACGGACATCCAGAGCGAGGTCGATTGCTGGAACACGGCCGTCCGCTCGACGGTGTCGCCGAGCCTCGCGATGACGGTTCGCGAGCAGATGGCGACGCAGGGAGGCGATGGCGCGGGCAACTGGACGATGCTCGATCTCGCGCGCAGCGCGATCGCACTCGACGATCTGACGCCCGTGTATCGCGCGCAGCTGTTCTCCATGGTCGCGCATCCGATCCCCGCCGCGAACGTTTCGGAGGTCGAAGCAGAGCTCGCGCGTCGCGAAGACGTTGGCTCCACGTTCGACGCGTCGTACTTGCACCGCGACGTCGTCTGCCTCGGCTGCCACACGAGCGAGACCTCGATCACCGACAACGACGAGCCCGCGCTCGATCGTCACTGGCCCGCGCCGGGTGCACCCGAGCGCGCGGTGTACGGCAACCCGATGGGCGTGACGTCGGAGCGCGCGCACGCCGCGTTCCGCGTGGATCGATTCGTGGTCGACGACGGATCGCAGCGTCCGTGGGGATGGGCGAGCTCGTGCGGTCGCTTCGCGAACCCCGCGAACATCCCCGATGACATCGCGGGCGTCGACGGCAAGCTCGGGAGCGTCACCGGCACGCGATCCACGGTGTACTCGCTGGAGCAAGCGCTCGCGCGTGGCTTTGCCGCGCTGCGCGGGACGGGCGTCGGGCAGGCCGAGGTCATCGAGGATCCGGACACGGCGCTCGCGTGGCTCGTCACGCTCAAGATGACCGAGGACGTGTGGCGGGCCACGACCGGCACGAACCTCACGATCGCGAACTACTTCCCTCGCAACGAAGCATCGCGCGACCTCCTCTACTCGCTCGCCCATCGCTACGCGCAGAGCGGCTTCTCGCTGAAGGCGCTGCTCGTCGCGATCGTGACGAGCGACTACTTCGCGCGCCTCGCGCCGGACGCCGGTTGCGGCGCCTCCCCGTACACGTATCCGAACGTGTTCGATCCGTGGGTGATCGCCGATGACGACGAAGCGCGCCGCAAGAACGGCCCCGGCGACGCGGTGACGGCGATCGACGCACGCACACTCATGGGGGCCCTGTCGTACGCACTCGAGTGGAGCATGCAGCCCGGCGGCAACCGCTTCCCCGATTTCGGCGAAGGCTGCACCGGCACGGGCTCGATGACGTGCCAACAGCTGAACACGAACTGCAACCAGCTCCACCAGTGCTGCACGTCCTACGAGGTCGCGTGTCAGATGAACGGCGTGTTCCCCGCGATCGAGACACCGTTCCAGCAGAGCGTCGGCACGTTCCTTCGCAACAGCGAGCGCGGGTTCCGCGGTCTCGACTTCCAAGCCCGGCTCGCGTGGGAGGATCGCTACGGCGCGTGCGCGCGACCAGCCTGGGTTAGCAGCGACTTCATCGACGGGCTCGTCGGTCGCGGAGCGGCAAATCCACAGACCACCGTCGGTGACGTGATCAGCGCGCTGAAGGATCGCCTGACCAACGAACCGGCGATCGATCCGGGCGCGGAGGCCACAGCGCTCGCCGCGATCGTGGGACCGCTCGATGCATCGGCGACGGCGGCGACCGTCGATGGTGTGCGGCGCGTGTGCGGTGCGCTCGTCGTGTCGCCGCAGTTCCTGTTGCAGGGCATCGCGGGCCGCGGTGGCGAGCCACCGATCCTCACGCCGGGTGACGCGAGCTACGCGTCGGTGTGCAGCGACGTCGCGAGCCGTGGCCTCGCCGGCTTCACGATCGCGTGCGGAACCGGAAACGATCCGACCTTGACCGTCGGGAAGTAGTTGCGCCATGGTTCGCGCCACATGCGAAGCCTACGACTTGCTCTCCCTGCCCTGCTGATCCTCGCGGTCGGTTGCGAGCACACCAACGGCAAGAACGACAAAGCGAAGGATCCGCCGCCTCCGACGAAGACGGTCGACAATCCTCCCGGCCAGCCCGCCGTCGCGCCGCCGCAAGAGGACAAGGCGCCTCCGCCTCCGGCGGATCCCGATGCGGTGCGTCCGCCGGTCGCCGCGGATCTCCCGGAGTACCTGAAGAACATCCAGGGCGAGGGAACGCTCGTCGCGACGATCGAGACGTCGATGGGCACCATTCACTGCGAGCTGTTCGGTGACGCAGCGCCGGCGACGGTCGCCAACTTCGTCGGACTCGCGACCGGTCAGAAGCCGTGGCTGAACCCCAAGACGGGCAACAAGGAAGTCGGCAAGCCGTACTACGACGGGCTCATCTTCCACCGCGTGATCAAGGAGTTCATGATCCAGGGCGGCGATCCGCTCGGCGTCGGTCGCGGTGGCCCCGGCTACAACTTCGACGACGAAGTTCAGAACGACAAGAAGATGCAGGTCGGCACGCTCGCCATGGCCAACGCAGGATCGCGCGGCGGCAGCGGCACGAACGGCAGCCAGTTCTTCATCACCGAGGTCGCCACGGACTTCCTCCAGGGCAAGCACACGATCTTCGGCCAGTGCAAAGAGATCGATCTCGTGAAGCAGATCGCGCGCGTGCCGCAGAACGCCGAGAACAAGCCGGATACGCCGGTCGTGATGAACAAGGTCACGATCAGCCGCATGAAGAGCTGGTAGCGATGTAACCGCGACGCGGGTCGCGCGCATGACCCGTACGATCGCAACGGTCTTGCTCGCGCTGCTGGTGGGATGTGCCAGCGCGCCCGAGAGTCTCACCGCGACCACGGCGGACTCCGATGTCCTCGCGCGATCGCTCGGCGAGAAGGCCGAGGCGCTCGCCACCGCGCGCGTGCGTCTCGCGGATGCTGTCCGCGATCTGACGCTCGAGTGATACGCTCCATGCGACGTGACGCGCGTTGCGTGGTTGGTGATGGGCCTTGTCTCGGTCGCTCGCGCGGACGTTCTCGAGCCCGCGTTCCGACAGACGGAGATCCTCACGATACCTGCGAATCCGCAGGTGACGGCGATGGCGTGGGCCCCCGATGGCTCGAATCGCCTGTTCGTGACGGGGAAAGACGGCCATCTGTGGATCGTCAAAGCCGGCGCGCTGCTGCCGACGCCCGCATATCGGTTCTTTCCGCGCTTTCAGAACGGCGAGCTAGTCACCACGGCGGAGGCCGGGCTCGTGGGTATCGCGTTCGATCCCGCGTTCGTGGACAACCACTACGTCTACGTGATGGCGGTGCTGCACGTGCCGCCGACGTCGAACGCGATCGAGCAGCAGATCATTCGATTCACCATGCACGGCGATACAGCGACGGAGCGCACCACGCTGATCGCTGGCCTTCCGTCGAGCGGCGGCATTCACAACGGCGGCGGCCCCACGTTCGGGCCCGATGGCCTCCTGTACTGGGCGCTCGGCAATAACGGCACCGGCCTCGGCGAAGGCGACGACCTCGCGAGCGCCGCGTGCAAGGTCTCGCGCGCCACCACCGTCGTCGGTGCGCCGCCACCGCCCGGTCCGTTCGACGATGGCCCGGGCCCCAACTACGACCACACGTTCGCGCGCGGCGCCCGCAATCCGTTCACGATGGCATTCCATCCGGTCACGGGCGTGGCGTGGGTCAACATCGTCGGCGACAACTTCGAGCAGATCTTCGAAGTCACCGAGGGCGCCCACTTCGGATATCCGCTCGAGAACGTCGAACCCGGCGATGGCGACGCGACGACGAGCCCGATCATCGCGTACCGCACGGGCACCACGATGGACTCCGCGATCGCGTCGGCCGTACGCGCGAACGATCTCGTGACCATCACCACGGCCACCGCGCACCGGCTACGCAAGGGAAACACGGTCACCATCGCCGGCGTCGACGACGCGTCGTTTGGCGGCGAGTTCTCGATCGCGAGCGTCCCCTCCCCCACCACGTTCACGTACGCGCAGTCCGCGCCGGACACCGCGAGCGCGAGCGGAACGGCACGCGGGGCGACGTATGGCCGTGCCGTGCTGGGCGGTGCGTTCTACGACGCGACGCTGTTTCCGCCCGCGTATCGGCAGAACTTCTTCTTCGGTGATCACGCGACAGGGCAGCTCGTTCGCGTCGAGACCGCGGCGGATCATGGCGTCGCGCGCGTGTCGAGGTTCGGCACGCAGATGGGCGAGCACATCGACGCGTCGACGGGACCGGACGGCGCGCTGTGGCTCGTGGATCACGCGGGCGCCATCCGGCGAATCACGTACGACGCTACGTCGCAAGGCATCGTCGTCTCGCCACAGAACCTCCGCCTGACCGAGACATCGCGCGGCGTGGTCGGCGTTCGGTTGGCGATGGCGCCAACCACCGATGTCGCCGTGTCGCTCTCGCACGCGAGCGGCTCGAGCTTCGTGTCCGTGCCCGCCATCACGCTCACGTTCACGCCCGCGAACTGGGAGACGCCGCAGTACGTCGAGGTGACGAGCCGCATCGACGCCGACACGGTCGAGGACATCGCGACGCTCGAGGCCAGCGCGTCCGGCATCCCGACCGAGACCGTGACGGTGCGCGTCACCGACACGCGCGAACCCGATCCGTCGGCGATCGATTCGGCGATCGACGCGCCGCCCGAGAGGCGCGATTCCGGCGGCTGCTGCGGCACGGGACGCTCGCAGGGAACGCTGCCGCTCGCGCTGCTCGTGTGGTGCGTGCTCCGCCGCCGCGCGTGATACATCCTCCTCGTGCTGTTCACGCCGCTCACGCTTCGCTGTGGACTCGTGTTGCCCAATCGCATCGCGCTCGCGCCGATGACGAACTTGCAGTCGCAGCCCGACGGGCTCCTCGGCGAGGACGAGCTCGTGTGGCTCGCTCGTCGCGCCGATGGCGGCTTTGGCCTGATCCAGACGTGCGCGGCGTATGTCGCGCTCGATGGCAAAGCGTGGCCCGGCGAGCTCGCCATCGATCGCGACGAGTGCCTCCCCGGCCTCGAGCGCCTCGCGAAGCGGCTGCACGACGCGGGCTCCACCGCGATGGTGCAGCTGTTTCACGGTGGCGTGCGGGCGGATCCTGCGCTGACCGGCGAGCCCACGTGGAGCGCCAGCACGTGGACCGAGGAGCGCGCGGACTTTCACGTGCCGCGCGTGGCAACGCTCGATGACCTCGCGCGCACGATCCGTGCGTTCGCCGATGCCGCTGCTCGCGCCGAGAAGGCCGGCTTCGACGGCGTGGAGCTACACGGGGCGCACGGCTACCTGTTGTCGCAGTTCCTGTCGCGCACGATGAACCCGCGCACCGATGGATGGGGCGGCGATCTCGAGGGACGGGCGCGCCTGGTGCGCGAGTGCGTGCGCGCGTGCCGTGCGGCGACCTCACCGCGCTTCTCGATCGGCGTGCGCCTCTCGTTCGAGGACTTCGCGCAGGCCAAGGGCATGGACCTCGATGACAACCTGCGCGTCGCCGCGTGGCTCGTCGAGGACGGTGCGGACTTCATCCACGCGTCGCTGTGGGACGTGACGCGCTCCAGCGCGAAGTATCCCGACAAGCACGTGCTTACCCTGTTGCGCGCCGCGCTGCCGAAGGACATCGCGATCTTCACGGCGGGAAAGATCTGGACACGCGAGGATGCAGACGCAGTGATCGCCAAAGGCGCCGACGTGATCGCGCTCGGACGCAGCGGCATCGTCAACCCGGACTGGCCCAAGGACATCGCCGCCGGCCGCGCGATCCAGAGACCTCCCGTGACCCGCGCGGAGCTGCTCGCGCGTGCGGTTTCGCCCACCTTCGCGACGTACCTGCGAATGTGGAAGAATTTCCTCGTCGATTGATCGCGGCGTTAGCGCGCTCGTCCTGGCGCAGCCGATGCACATCTCCGGCTCGGTAAAGGAGATGTCATGTCCAACCTAGGAAAACTTGCTGCATCGATTCTGTGCATCGGACTGGCGGCGCCCGCCGTCGCCGTCGCCGAGCCCGTGATTCGCGGTGACGTGCGCATCAACGTCGATCTACCGCGCGTGATCGTCCGCGATCGTGACCGCACGCCCCCGCGCGGCTATGTCCGCTTCGAGCGCTACGATGCGTACGATCGCGATTACGGCCGCACGAACTATAACGTCGCCGGCACCTACGAGAGCCGTTACGGCAGGTTCATCCTCACGCAGAACGGCAGCCGCGTGTCCGGTCAGTTCGATCACGGCGGCATGCTGAAGGGCCGCATTCGTGGCAACCGCCTCGAGTTCCGCTGGCGTGGCGACGCTGGATCCGAGGGCCGTGGCGTGTGGTACCTGAACCGCAGCAACAACTCCATGACCGGCTCGTGGGGTACGTGGAACAGCACGACCAACGCGGGCGAGCTCACGCTGTATCGCGAGGGCGTCAGCCGCAACGATCGTCGCCACGATCGTCGCTGGAACCGCCGCTAGCGGAACAAGCGTCCGCGCAAGTCCGGCGATGGCTGCGCGATCACCTCGAGCGCGACGAGCTTCTGGTGATCGACCGCAGCCGACGCTGCGTCGCGTGCGGCCTCGATCGAGTCGAGCGTGCCGGTGAGCGTGAAGTACGCTTTGCCCGCGAGATCGACAGCGAAGCGAACATCGCGGACGGTCACTGCCGCGACCTTGCACGCGGCATCCGCGGCGGCGATCGCGGCGCACACCGTCGACGTCTCGATGATCGCGACGGCCTCCGCGTCGGGATCGTCGGTCCAATCGGGCGCCGCGATCGGTGCGCCGAGCATCGGCCACACTTGATCGTCGGCGGCGGGGAGCTCGACGTGGTCGAGCAGCACCGCGGCGGCCGCGAGCTTGCCGGCGGTCATCGCCTCTTCGACTTCGGCGACGCCGCCCTCGAGCATCACCAGGTGCTTGCCGCCCGACACCGCGCGCGAGTGCACGAGCAACGCGGGCGATCGTTTGAGCGCAGCGTCGGCGACGACGATGCCTCTGGCGATCGTCGCGACCTCGAGCACGCCGAGTGCGGGGCCGCGCACGAGCTCGGAGCTCTCGGAGCTCATCCGACCTCACGTTTCGCGAAGCGCTCGCCTATACAGATACGGCTCCGCAACGCTCGGCCTTAGACGAAGCGGAAGGCTTCCTTCAACGTGCAGCGTCGCTCGCGCGTGAAGTGAACCGCGGTGGTGAGGCCCTCGCCCGTCGGAGACGCGATCGTGAACGACGTGTAGCCCTCGCCGCCGAGCGCCAGGCCCGCGTACGAGGCTTCGTTCTTGACGAAGATGCTGCAGTTACACAGGCGCGCCATGGTCGCCATGTTGTCGATGTTCAGCGAGTGCATCGTCGCCGTGTGATGGAAGCCGTGCTCCACGCGCAGCGCGGCGGCGATGCCTTCGACGGCGTCGCGCACGCGGAACAGCGGGATGACCGGCATGAGCAGCTCGTGCTGGACGAACGGGTGCTGCTCGTCGACTTCACAGAGGAGGATCTTGAGATCGTGACCGTAGCTGCCGATGCCGGCGGCCTTGGCGATCACGCCAGCGTCCTTGCCGATGAAGTCCTTGTTGACGTGATCGCCCTCGAGCACGGTCTTCTCGAGCGCTTGAATGCCGCGCTGATCGACGCGCAGCGCCTTGGACTTCTCGAGCTGACGCACGAGCTCGGTCGCGATCGAGTCGACCGCGATGATCTCTTTCTCGGCGATGCAGACGATGTTGTTGTCGAGCGACGCGCCGCGCACGATGGCGTCGGCAGCCTTGGCGAGGTTCGCCGTCTCGTCGACGACCGCCGGCGGATTGCCCGGGCCAGCGCCGATCGCCTTCTTGCCCGAGTTCATCGCCGCCTTCACGACAGCGGGACCGCCCGTGACCACGATGAGGCGCACGAGCGGATGCTTCATCAGCGTGTTGGCGCTCTCGATCGT
>JAEYYV010000144.1 GCA_023428295.1 Pseudomonadota bacterium | reverse complement strand
TGCTTCCCCCCCGCGGGCCGGCGGGCGTCTTCGCTTCTAGCGCTCGCCGTCGAACGGCAGCTTCGACACGGAGACCGACAGACACAATGACCGCGAGTCGTTCACGACGACGCCCTTACCCGCGACGAGCGTGAGCGACACCGTCGGCGTCAGCCACACGCCTGCGCGGGCGCGCGTCTCGAACAGCGGGACGAAGCCGTCGACGGTGGGGCCGTCCTCGTACGCCTCGAGCGACATCACCCGCCACCCGATCAGCGCCTCCACACCGACGAGCACGGGGCCGAGCTGTCCCTGCAGGCCGAACGGTGCGGCGAGCGTCACGCTCGATCCGGACGACGCCGTTCCCGACGGCGGCGTGGTGGTCCGGAAGAAGGCGCCACCTTCGGGCAGCCGGTGGCCGTTGCTGAGCGCAGGCGCGCGCGTGACCTGCGAGACACCGAGCTCGGCGCCGAGGTACACGCGCGACGTTCCGAGCAGCAAGCGAAAGTCGATACCGCGCACGTGCGCATCACCTTCGTCGACCAGGACGGCATCTCCGCGCGGGTTCCACAGCCACGAGCCTGACACGTTCGTGACCGCCGACTCCGCGCCGACCTCGAGGCGAAGGAGCGTCGATTGCGGTGGCGGTGCTCCGAGACCGATGACCGTGACGCCCGCGAGGAGGGGAATCGGCATTCGACGAGCCTAGCGCGCCCGTCGTTTCCTACGCATCAAGTTCTTGGTATGAGGTGCTCGCCATGACGTCCTTCACCGATCGACTCCGAGCGCGAGCGCACGCTGCGATGGACAGGCTCCCCGGCAAAGCGGGCGAGCTGGCGCGCAAAGCCAACGAGGCGCTCGGGCGCCCCCTCGCCGACGAAGGGGAGCTCGAGGATCGTCGCGCGTTCGCGCACAAGGCCGGGAGTGTGACCGTCACGCAGGGCTCGAAGTCGGTGGTGGCTGCGACCGGCGCGGCCGTCGCACCGGTCATCGTCTATCACATGGACAAGACGCGCCGAGACGCGACGAAGCTGACGGACATGCTCGACGCGGAGAAGATTCCGTACAAGGTTTCCAACATTCAAGAAGACCCCGCGGCGCAAGCCGCCGTCCGTCGTGACAGCAAGGGCTATCGCCTGCCGGTGGTGTTCATCGCTGGTGATGCGATCGGTGGCCGCGCCGAGTTGTCGAATTTGATCTCCACGGGAGAGCTGAAGAAGAAGGTGTTCGGATGACCGAAGAAAGCGCTGCAAAGAAACTCACGAAGCAGGCGACGGCAAAGCTGTTCGCTGCACTCAACCGCGCCGACGAGATCGGCGGCGAGATCCGCGACTTCTTGCAGGACAAGGTCGCCACGGATCCGCGCTACGTGGCTGCGCGCAAGCGTATCGCGGGGCTCATGGGCAAGACGTTCGAGTCCAAGGCCGAGCACGAGGCCAAGGCCCAGCAGCACGCGGCCAATGTCGCCAAGGCCGCCGCCGTCGGCACGCAGGTCAAGAAGGACACGAGCAAGGGCTTCGGCGATCCGAGCATCAAGGCGCAGATCTTCGGCAAGAAGAGCTGCCCGTGGTCCGGACGCGCGATCACGCTGCTCGAGCGCCACAAGGTCGACTTCGACTTCGTCGATCTCGAGGAGCCGGAGCACGAGGCCAAGGCGCTGGGCCTGGCGCTCGAGACCAAGCAGAACACGGTGCCGTACGTCTACCTGCGTGGCACGTTCGTCGGCGGCTTCAACGCGCTGTCCGAGATCGAGCGACTGGGGCAGCTCGAGGTCGCGATGATGACCGCCGAGGAGCGCGCGAACGCACCCGCGCACCTGCGTAGCGTCGAGATCGTGGCGCGGCCGAACACCGACGAGGTGGCGCCCGCGGACGCCGACGCGTCGGCCGACTAAGGCACCGTCTCGATCAGCGCGAAGTAGTCGAGCCGCGCCCGGATGCCGGCGTTCGTGCCGACTTGGATGAACATCGAAGCGACGAGCGGCGGTGAGGTGGGCCCTTCGAGGAGCCGGAAGTCCACGCTGTCGTGCTTGGTATCGAACGCGATCGTCTGGTCTGCGACGGAGGAGTCCAGCACCCACGAGAACGGTCCGGACGGTAGCGAGGCAGGGTGGGCGATGCCGTCGACCGTCGTGTAGTCGTCGGCGTCGCGCCGCGTGATCTTCATGTAGCCGCTCGTGCCGTTGCCGTAGAACTCGCCGTAGTAGTACTTCGTGAACATCTCGTGGCCGATCTCGACGACCATCTGTTGTTGGACGCCGGAGGTGACGACGAGCTCGCCGCCGAACTGCACGCGAAAGTTCGCGATGTCGATCGCGTAGCGAATGTAGCCGTCGAAGATCGTCATCGAGTCCGTGCCGAACGTCGCCGCGCTCGACATCGTCCAGGCGGCCGCGCGCGAGGTGAGTGGATCGAAGACGCGCCAGCGCTGCTTGTTGCTCTCCGGCGCCGGATCGCACGCGTCGCCGACGCCGTCGCCATCGGCATCGGCTGCACCGCCCACGGCGATGTGAGGACACGGATCGCATAGATCGCCGAGGCCGTCGCTGTCCTCGTCGTGCTGGTCGGCGTTCGCGATCGCGATGCAGTTGTCGACGTTGTCGAAGTGACCATCGCCATCGGTGTCGACGTCCGGCGCGCCATCGATGCTCGATGACGTATCGACTGCGGCGTCGTCGAGCGCGCCGCGCTCGCGGCAGAAGCCATCCACGCACACCTCGTCACCAGGACACGCGCTCGTGCACGCGATGCCCGGCGTCACGCGCGGCGAGTAGCAACCCGCGAGCGCGAGAACGGCGATGGCTCGTAGCACATGCGGATCATATCGCTGCCGGCACCCCGTGCGCGGACCAAGTTAGCCACGGGTGAGCCACTTCTGGTCGGTTGCGGCAACTCGCGATCTCGACAACGATTCCGCATGGCTCGCCTCACGCGCGAAGCGCCCTTCGGTCGGCTGGCCCGGATGGACCGGATCGGGGACAATCGCGCGATGTCATCCTCCAGCAGTACATCGAAGGCGAAAACTCCGACGTGGACCAGTGCGGTCCACGAAGTGTTTTCGTATCGGGGGACTGGCCTCGCGTGTCTGGTCGTCCAGAGCAACGAGGATCGCGACCATCATGTGAGCGAAGTCGATGCGTGCGACGACTACACGACGGAAGATCCCGCGGCGCTGTGGTCGTCCAAGGTTCGGGCGTACTCGATGTGTCCCGCCTCCGACGATGTCGTCTATCTTGCTCACAGCGGTAAGGTGCTCTGTCGGGGACCGCTTGATTCACTGGAGCCCATCCTCACGCACGACAAGGACGTCACGCGCCTGTGCGGTGCGCGACGCGGCGTATACCTCGTTGGACTCGGCGGTTATGTCGGTCACTTCGACGGAGAGACGTTGCACGACCTACCCGTACCGGACTCCGACGTGTACAGCGTGGCCGAGTCTCGGAACGGGACGCTGTGGGCCGCCGGGAGCAAGGGGCGGGTGTACCGGCGTGTCGGCGACGTGTGGGAAGCGATTCGAGTGGGTGGTGAAGGGGACGTCCGCTTCGTCGCCGCGAAGGACGACGCGATTCTGTTCGCTGGAGCGAGCGGGCTGTGCGGCCGAATCGACGGCGACACGGTGACTCGCTTCGACACCCCGGTCGCACGGGAGTACTTCGCGGTCGCCGTGTTCCGTGGCCGGGTGTACGTCGGCGCGGGGCGAGACGGACTCGACGTCGTCGAGTCGGAGCGTGTCGTGCCGTTCAAGGAGAACGTGTACTCGTACCATCTGTCGGCGGACGACGAGCACCTGTTCGCGGGTGGGCTGTCGGAGGCCGCGCGCTTCGATGGCGAGGGTTGGCTCGCTACTGCGTTCGCGTCGCAGGTGTGAGCGCGAGCCAAGAGTCGGCGATCGGCGAGCGGGTGCGGGGCATGCTCGAGATGCGGCCAGGCAACGAAGTTAGCGCGGCTAGGTTCGCTTCGTGCCCATCCGCCGCTCGAGCTCGTAGAGCCGCTTCTTCATGTCCTCGAGCGTCTTCTCGACGCGCGGATCGATCTGCTCGGTCCATCCAGGGGCGAAGCCCGGGAAGCTCGGCAGGTTCGGGAACATCTTCTTCAGGTCGGGCATCGTGCCGCGCTCGAACCGACCGAACGCGCGGATGTCCGGGCCCGGATCGTCGACGAGCGTGGCCTGCAGCGTGACGCGGCTCTTGCCGCGCAGGACCTCGATCGCGATCGAGTCGCCCTTCTTGTTGTCGCGGAGCGCTTCGAGGATCGTCATCGCCGACGTCGCGCTCTCGCCGTCGACCGCGAGCACGACGTCGCCGACGCGCAGGCCCGCCCGCGCGGCCGGGCTGTCGGGGCGGACGCTATCGACGAGCACCCCACGATCACTCGGCGCACCGAGGTGCGTTCGGAGCTCGGGGCTGATCTGGATCGCCGCAACGCCGAGGCGGCCGCGACCCGAGGTCACGGTCACGCTGAGGTCTTCGTCGGCCTCGGTGGGTTTCGGAGTGTCGGGCGCGGCGACCGCAAGAGAAGCAGTCGCCGCGACGATGGCAACGAGGATGGTTCGCATGACGTTCTCCTTTCGGTTGGTCACGCGACACCGACAGGCGGTTGCCTGCCGCGTATTCCCGCCCGAGATCCTCGGACGGGCGCGTCAGCGAGCCAGGAGCTTCACTTCGGAGATGTTCACGCGCGAGAACTCGCCGCTCGCGCCACCCGTGCCGGCGTAGGTCTGGAAGTGCGAGTACGCGGACATGTTCCGCACGGTGTCCGTGGTGTCGAGCGTGATGCGATACGTGGTGCCACCGACGAGGTTCGCGCGCACGAACGTGCTGTCTGCCCAGCGGTCCCAATCGCCGAGCTGCGGCATCACGATCGCGCCCTCGGCGACGACGGTGTTGGTCGACGCGTTCTCGACGCGCACGCGCTTGATGCCGCACGAGATGCCGGTGTCCACGGGGCCCGCGCCGTTGCCATAGACGACCTGCACGAGGTGCGGGCCGGTCCTCTGCGCGGTGACGGTCGCGACGATCGTGCTGCCCGGATCGCCCCAGCTCGCGACGTGCGGGCGACCGTGATCGTTCGCGATCGTGCCGCCGGTGACCTGGAGCTGCGCGGGATAGATCGACGTCACGCGCGTCGAGCCATCCCCCCACCAGCACACGGGCTTGCTGCGTTGCGAGCAGTTGCCCGTCTCGACGAAGCACGCTTCGACGGCGAAGCACGGCGACGCGTCGGCGCTCGCCGTGTTGTCGGTGTACGAGGTCGTCGTGCCGGCGACGTTGTCGGCGATACGCGTTCCGTCGCGGTAGATCGCGTAGCGAATCGTCGACGAATCCTCGCCTCCGGCGGACAGCGCGATCGCGACGGCGTTGCCCGCGCGCGAGGTGCTGCTGATCGCGGGGACGCGGGGCGCGAAGACCTCTCGCCAGCTCGTCACGTCGCGCGTTTCGATCGTCGATGTCGCCGCCTCGGTCGGATTCGCGAGCGTCACGTCGATGCGGTTCTGCGCGTCGAGAGCGCTGAACGCGATCGGGCCCGTGACGGCGCGCCCGTTGAGCTCGATCTTCTCGACGACGTATGCGCCGTCGTCGTCGGTTCCGTCGGGCAGGTGCAACACGATGCTCGTCGTCGTGCCGCGCCACGCGACATCGTTGAGCACGAGGCTGTCGGTCTTCGCGAACAGGGCGGCGCGCAACTCGCGCGGCACGTACGGAGCCACGGTCAGCTCGTCGCCGTGAACTGCGAGACCGAACAGCGTGTGATGCACCATCGAGATGTAGCCGGCCACGGACCACAGCTGCCGCTGCGAGTTCACGACCGGGCCCGAGTACGCGCCGTCGTCGACGTACGCGGCGCCCGACGCGATCTCGAGGTTCTCCATGTTCGAGAGGTTCAGCGCGGCGCCGCGCAGGAGCGAGCGGATCGCGCGCGTCGCGACGGCAGCGTTGTCACCGCGGGCAGCGGCGCGCAGCCAGTACGCGGTCACGAACGGCCACTCCGCGCGGTTGTGATAGATGCGCGTGAGCTGCTGCTGCGGAAAGATCACGGGCGCAGCGCCGGGCCCGAAGTGCGGATAGCTCGCGAGGATGCGCGTCGCTTGTGCTGCTGTCGCGACGCCGCTCGTGATCGCGAACGAGTTGCCGAGCAGATCGAACTGGCGCGCGGGCGCCGGATCGAGCGGCGTGGTCACGAACGTCGAGTACAGTCCCGCATCCTCGATCCAGAAGCGTGCACGGATGCGCTCGCGCAGCGCGTCGGCCCACGCGGTGAACCGCGGTGCATCACCCGCGGGTGCGAGGCTCGCCGCGATCTCGAGCGCGCGCAGGTGCACGAGGTTCGTCGACAGCGCCTTGCTCGACGCGATCGGCGCGACATCGCCCGCGACCCACGACGGATAGCTCTGCTCGCGCCAATCGAGGAACGACTGCTCGCCGGTGTAGAGCCCGTCGTCGGCATCGAACACGACGGCGCGATCGCGCTCGATCGTGGCGGCGAGCGCCGCGTACGCGCGATCGGCGAACGCGCTGCGATCGTCGTCGCCGAGGTGCGGGAGCACTGCCGCTGCGCCGAGCGCCCAGGTCACGCGATCGCTCGACACGGGCCAGCTGCCGCCGGTGCCGGTGTCTTGCACGATCTCCTCGACGCCGCCGGTGCGCGTCGCGCTCAGCTTGAACTCGAGCGAGTTGCGCGCGCGCACGGGATCGAGGCCCGCGAGACCCAGCTCCGTCGCGTACGAGACGTCGCGCGTCCACACGTACTTCCACAGCCGGCCGGTCTCGAAACATCCGCCCGTGGGGCACGCCACCGACGCACCGCCGGCGAACGCGCCGTCGGCGATCGCATCCACCGAGCACTCGCGCGCCTCGGACAACGCGAGCGCGTACATCGCATCGAACAGGTCGTTGCCGCTGCGCAGGGTCGGCGCGCCTTGGGCCTCGTCGACCGCGCGCTCGCCGCTGGCGGGCAGGCTGTCGCGAAGCGCGGCCGTGGAGCGGACCGTGTAGCGCCGGTGGCAGGCCTCGGCGTCGCCGTCGATCTCCGCTTCGGCGTTGCCGAGCGCATCACCGAGCGTGCGGGTCCCAGCACGGTCCGCTGTTGGCGAGAGGCAGGTGCGGGGGAGGGCGTCGCCAGGGGCATCGTCGCCGCTCGTGGCCGCGGAGCTACACGCTCCGAGAAGGGCGAAGATCAGGGCGGTGCGCACGCGTGGTTACCGAAGCAGACATCGTGCCTCGCAGACCTCTCGGGCGGACCGGTCGAATGCTCGGAATTATCGGCGGTTGGGCTGTGTGTGCGTTGCCGCCCTCGGGGCGCGTTGTCGAACGCAACGCGGGGTATGGTCGGCGCGATGAAGCTCGCGACCCTCGCGGACGCCGAAGCGGCGCTCGCTCGCTATGGCTACGACCCCGCGTTGCAGCAGCAGTTCGCCGCCCGCGTGGCCGACACGTCGAGCAACGCGGTGACGGGAGAGCTCGCGCCGCTCGCCGATGCCGAGCTTCCCGCGCTGCCGCCGCTCGGCTCCGAGGAGCGCCGCGCTCTCCGCGCCAAGGGCCTCGAGATGATCATGGCCCGACAGGTCGGCGCGATCGTCCTCGCCGGCGGCATGGCCACGCGCTTCGGCGGCGTGGTCAAAGCGGTGGTTTCCGCCGACGGTGATCGCAGCTTCTTTCGGTGCAAGCTCGACGACGTGCGCGCGATCTCGGTCGCGGTCGGCGCGCCGGTTCCGATGTTCGTGATGTCGAGCTTCGCCACCCACGACGCGCTCGTCGATCACATCGCTGGCGCGAGCCACGTGACGGTGTTCCCGCAGTTCGCGGCGCTGCGCCTGGCACCCGATGGCGAGCTGTTTCGCGACGACAGCGGCGATCTCTCGCCGTACGCCACGGGCCACGGCGATTTGACGTTCGCGCTGCGGTCGAGCGGCGTGCTCGCGAAGTTCCGCGACGCGGGCGGCACGACGCTGCTGATGTCCAACGTCGACAACCTCGGCGCGACGCTCGATCCGGCGATCATCGGATTGCACGCGCAGCTCGGCGGCGCCATCACCGTCGAGGTCGTGCGCAAGGTGCCCGGCGACAAGGGCGGCGCGCCCGCGCGGCTCGACGGCGCGCCGCAGATCATCGAGGGCTTCCGGTTCCCGCCCGGCTTCGATCAGGACTCGATCGGCGTGTTCAACACGAACACGCTCGTCTTCGACGCGGCCGCGATCGATCGCGACTTCGCGCTGCCGTACTACCGAGTCGAGAAGAACGTCGACGGCCGTGCGGCGATCCAGTTCGAGCGCCTCGTCGGCGAGCTGACCGCCACGCTGCCCACGCGCTTCGTCGAGGTCGCGCGTAGCGGTGAAGATGCGCGGTTCTTGCCCGTGAAGGATCCCGAGGAGCTCGAACGTTCGCGTGCCGCCATCACCAACGTCCTCAGCTCGCAGCGCTCGCTCCACGGGTAACTCGCGATGTCGATCGAAGCGCTCCGTACATACACCATCGATCTCGTCGAGCGAGCCAAGACCGGCAAGCTCGATCCGGTGATCGGCCGCGACGCCGAGATCCGCCGCACGCTGCAGATCCTCGGGCGCCGCACCAAGAACAACCCGATCCTCATCGGGCTTCCGGGCGTGGGCAAGACGGCGATCGTCGAGGGGCTCGCGCTGCGCATCGCGATGGGCGACGTGCCCGACAGCATGCGCACGCGCAAGATCCTCGCGCTCGATCTCGCGCACCTGATCGGCGGCACGCGCTTTCGCGGTGACTTCGAGGAGCGCCTGAAGAACGTGATCGGCGGCGTGCTCGCGCAGCCCGAGGTGATCCTGTTCATCGACGAGCTCCACACCATCGTCGGCTCCGGCGCGGGGGAGGGCGGGCTCGGTGCGGGCGACATCCTGAAGCCGGTGCTCGCGCGCCGCGAGTTCTCGTGCATCGGCGCCACCACGCTCGCCGAGTACGAGAAGCACGTCGCCAAGGACAAGGCGCTGCAGCGCCGGTTTCAGCCCGTGCGCGTCGACGAGCCGACGATCGAGGACGCGCTCGTCATCATCCGCGGCATCAAGGATCGCTACGAAGCGCACCATCGCATTCGCATCTCCGACGCTGCCGTCGTCGCAGCGGTCGAGATCAGCGCGAAGCACATCCGCGATCGCTACCTCCCCGACAAGGCGATCGACCTCGTCGACGAGGCCGCGAGTCAGCTCAAGCTCGAGGCCGAGAGCGTTCCGGCGCACGTCGCTGGCGTGGAGTCCGCGCTGGTGAAGCTCGAGATCGAGTACCGCGCGCTGCAAGCCGAGGAGGGGCCGGGCGCGCAGCACCGCCGCGACTGGCTCGGCGCCGAGCTCGCGGAGAAGCGCACGCATGCGGAGACGCTGCGCGCGCAGTGGAGCGCGCAGAAGCAGATGGTCCACGCGATCCGCGAGTGGATCGCGCGCGAAGAAGCGCTCCGCGCCGAGGAGGAGCACGCGCGCCGCACGAACCAGCTGCAGCGCGCCGCCGACATCGCGTATCGCGATCTGCCCGAGTGCAGCCGTCAGATCGAGGAGCTCGAGACGCAGCTCCGCTCGACGCAGACGCCAGGGCTCATGCTGCGCGATACGGTCACGGCCGAGGACATCGCCGCGATCGCGTCGAGCTGGACGGGCATTCCGCCCGGCGAGCTCACGTGAGCAGGAGCGGCTTGCCGTTCGCGTAGCGCGCGACGGCGAACGTGGCGCGATACGCGATGAACAGCGAATCCTCGACGACGTAGAGGCCCATCGCCGTCTGCGTCGCCACGGAGTACGCCTCGTGCTCGACGAGAAAGACGCCGCGCACCGCGTTCCACGGCGCGAGTACGCCAGGCTCGTACGGGCGCGCGCGCGAGGTGTCGATCATGTGGACGAGGTCACCCCACGGGTGGCGCTCGGTCTTCGGCGAGAACGCCGCGATCGCCTTCTCGTGCAGCTCGGGGCGAACGAAACGCTCGATGAATGGCTTGATCGCCATGTCGAGGGCGGCTTCGGTCGCGATCGTCGGGCTCGGATCGAAGCGCTTGTGAACGCTCATGCTCGAACAAGCGTACCCGATCTTTTTTCCCCGCAGCGGGAGTTGGTCAGTACTCGTCGTGATCGACGACGGTGACCTTGCCCGCGTTGGCCGCTTCGAGGGCGGCGCGCGCGGCATCGGCCGTGGTGACCGCGACGATGACGGCGTCCTCGGGACGGAAGTGGCGCTTGCACGCGGCGCGCACGTCGGCGGCGGTGAGCGTGGCGAGCGCCTCGGGCAATCGCGACGTGAAGCCCTGCGGGAGATCGAAGACCGCGTCGCGCACGGCGAGCTGCATGCGCTGGCGCGCGGTGGCGACGTGGAACGGCATCGCGCCGACGAGGTAGCTCTTGGCGAAGTCGACCTCGTCGTCGGTGGGGCCGTTGGCCGCGTAGGCGGCGAACAGATCGAGCGTGAGCGCGACAGCGGGCCCGGCCACGTCGATGCCCGCCGCCATCCAGATCTCGAACCAGTGGGGCAGGCGCGATCGGCGAAGCGCGCAGCCCGCACCGTACGACCAGCCGCGCTTGACGCGGATCTCCTGCATGAGCCGCGAGCTGAACATGCCGCCGAACACGGCCTCCGCGACGGCGAGCGCGGCGGTGTCCGGATCGCCATAGCGCACGCTCAGGTGCCCCATGCGCAGCTGCGCCTGGGTGCGATCCGGCTTGTCGACGAGGATCACGCGGCGGCCGCGGCCGAACACGCGCGAGAGCTCGGGAACCTCGAACACGGCCGTGGGGCGCGGCACCGCGGGAAGGCGCTCGGTCAACCGCGTGACCACGCGGGCGGCGGCCGCCTCGTCGATATCGCCCGCGAGGCCGATGACGAGGTTGTCCGCGACGACCTGGCGCTTCCACAGCTCGTGCGCGCTCGCGCGATCGATGCGGCCGAGCGAGGCCTCGGTGCCGAGCGCGCTGCGGCCGTACGAGTGTCCCGGGCAGCACGTCCAATCGAACCAGCGCGTCGCGAGCGCGCTGTCGTCGTCGCGGATCTCGTCGAGGACTTGCGGTGTCTCGCGCAAGAGGCGCGCGTGCTCATCCTCGGAGAACCGCGGCTCGGCGAGCACGTCGGCCGCGAGATCGATCACCGCGTCGAGGTGACGCGAGAGCGCGAGGCCCGACACGCTGATCGCGTCGCGCGACACGCCGACATCGAGCGCCGCGCCGAGCCCATCGAGGACCTCGTCGAGCTCCGCGCGATCGCGGTGACCCGCACCGCGCCGCGCGAGCAGCGACGTGTGGCGATGCAGTCCTTCGACGCCCTTCGGGTCAGCGCCGGCGCCACCGCGTACGGCGATGTCGAACCAAACCAGCGGCGTATCGTGAGACGCCTCGTGGATCACTTTCACGCGGCGTCCTCGTCGCTTTCGTTCTCCCCGTCATCCCCTTCGTCCAGATCGCTGTCGGCTTCTGGCTCGGCGATCACGATCGTGCGGCGCTCGGGCCGGAGGTACGTGCGCACGACGCGCGCGACATCATCGGCGGTGATCGCGGCGAGCCTCTCCGCGAGCTGGTTCACCTTGCGGAAATCGCCGAGCGCGATCTCGTAGTGGCCGAGCGCTTCAGCCTTGCCGTCCACGTCGACGAGCGAGGTCCAGAAGTCGGTCTCGGCGATCGCCTTGGCCTTCTCGACCTCCGCCTTGGACGGCGGCGTCTCGGCCATCGACGCGAGCTCTTGGTCGACGATCGCGAGGATCTCGTCGGCCGAGTGTCCGCGCGCAGCGGTGACCGACAGGCGGAGCAGCGACGGATCGCGGAACGGCGTCAGCTGCGCGTCCACGCTCGACGCCGCCTCGTGCTCGATCACGAGCCGGCGATAGAGACGAGCCGACGGACATCCCGCGAGCAGCGTCGCCACGATCTCGAGGACCGCCCAATCCGGCTCGTCTTGTCCCGGCGCTTTATACCCGACGAGGACTCGATCGGTGGCGATCGGCTTGGGTGCGCGCAGGCAGCGCTCGTGCGTCTGCTCGGGCTCCACCACGTGCGGCGCCTCGGGCAGCTGCGCGGGCGGAATCGATCCGTAGTGGCTCGCGATCAGATCGAGCAGCGAGCCCTCGTCGAAATCACCGACGCAGACGATCGTCGCGTTGTTCGGCGCGTACCACGTCCGATAGAACGCGCGAATGTCCGGCAGCGAGAGCGCGCGGATGTCCTCCATCCAGCCGATCGTGGGCCAGCGATACGGATGCACCGTGAACGCGTGCGCCATGAGCTGCTCGTCGAGCCAGCCATCGACATCATCTTCCACGCGCTCGCGGCGCTCGTTGGTGACGACATCGCGCTCGCTCTCGACAGGCGTGTGCTCGAGCACGAGGTGCTGCATGCGCTCCGCTTCGAGGCGAACGCCGAGCGGCAGATCGCGAGCGGGCAGGGACAGGCGGTAGTACGTCCAGTCGACCCACGTCGCCGCGTTCGATTCACCGCCGGTGCGCTCGACGAGCCGATCGAACTCGCCCGGTGGAAGCGCGTCCGTCTGTCCGAACATCAAGTGCTCGAAGAGGTGCGCCATGCCGGTGGCACCGGGGCGCTCGTGGCGCGAGCCCACGCGAAACCATGTCTGCAGCGCGACGATCGGCGCACGGCGATCGATCACGGTGATCACCGCGAGCCCGTTGCCGAGACGGAAGCGTCTCGCCGTTGCGCCTCGTCCCGCCGGAGCTTCTGCTTCCAGCTGCCACGTGGTCGTGCCCGCGTACATCGATCCGTTGATACCACGCTTGTCGTGTGTGCAATCGCGCCACGGTCACGTGCACACGGTGCACTCTCACCGACGACGAACGCGCTTGACTACGACGCGAAGCTAGATCCGAAGCTCGGCTCGAGCGACAGCGCTGCGAGCGTCGCGATCTCGCGAAGCGCGCTCGGCGATCGAAACAGCTCCGCCGGTGTTCGCATCCCGGTAGGACCCGAGATGCGCGTCGCGAGCGATTGCGCACACCACGCGACGATCGCCGCCGTGGTCTCGTAGAGGTCGCGTCCACGCACCACGACTTGCGCGGCGGAGAATCCGCGTCGCACTTGCGCGACGACCGCGAAGCGCGTGCGCTGGTAATCCGCGTCGGGATCCGCGTACGGCGCGAGGAGCTCGCTCGCGGCTTTGGGCACGAACGGCAGCGCGCGTGCGAGGAGGCCGAGCGCGCGCGTGGCGCCGGCGCTCCGCGTGGTGGAGACGTAGCTCGCGACATGCTCCACCGCGATGTGCCGCGGCACTGCGAGAACATCGCTGCCCGCGTAGCTGACCGCGTCGCGCTCGCCGCCGAGCTCGCTACCCGCGTTGACGTGGCGTCGCTCTCCGGCGCGTCCCGGCTCCCAGCGATCGCGTCGCCACACGAGCGGGCGCTGCGTCGATGCAGCGAACAGCGCGCGCTGGCTTCCCGCGGACAAGACGAGGTCGTCGAACACGTAGCTCGTGATCACCTCGTCGAGCGGGCTGTCCTCGGCGAGCACACGTGCCGGCTCCGTGCGCACCGGCGCTCCCTCGTCGGCGAGACCGAGCACGTGCTGCGCGGCCCACGTCGCGGCGAGATCCGCGATCACGGAGTCCACGCCGGCACCTGGAAGCGCGACGAGTCCCGCGTGTCGCGCGGTCGATTCGTGGCGCTCGTACAGCGCGTGAAGCACGGCTTGCTCGCCGCCGACGTCCACGTAATGCGCGCCCGCGGTCAGCGCTGCTTCGAGCACGGGACCGGCGGTGTCGGCGAGCGGCGCGGCTGCATTGACGATCACGCGTGCGCCGGCGAACGCGCGGGCGAGCGAGGCAGAGTCCGCCGCGTCGGCGATGTGCGTGTGCACGCTGCCGGCGATCGCCTCGAGCTCGCTCCCGCTGCGCCCCGCGACCTCGAACGGGATCTCGCGCTTCGCGAGCTGCGCGCACACGCGTCGCCCGACGAGGCCGCTCGCCCCGAACACGACGATCGCGGCTTCGGCCAAGCTAGTGATCATAACGGAACCCGAGGCGCAACGCGTGCTCGAGCTTGCCGTACTCGCCGTTCGCGCTCGGCAACGCGTAGCCATTGCGCGTGGCGGCGCACGCGGCGGTCGAATAGTCGAAGCCGCTCTCGATGCAATCGATGCGGTGCTGCGGATCGTAGTCGCTGTCGCTCACGGTGGCCGTGGGGAAGTACGCGAGGCCGTAGGACAGCTGCAAGGCCCACGCGGCACCCTTCTGCGCGCGAAGCTGCATTCCTGCATCGAACGTCAGCGAGAGCGGCGAGACCTGCATCGGCGAGGTGCGTTCGAGCCGGTGTGCGCTCGTCTCGAAGCCGAGGCGCCCGCCGAAGCGCGCGATGTCGCCGGTATCGATCTGCTCGATGCCGCCCCACAGCGCGAACGAGTCGTGGAGGCCGCGCGCTCGCTCGGTCCACTCGGGGAGCCCGGCGCTGCGAAGGAGCGAGCCAGTGCCGCGCACGTCGTAGGACTGGAAGCGCGAGAGGTCTTCCCAGCGCCCGCCGATGCGCGCGAGCAGATCTGCGGGCAACCGCGCGCGAACTTCTCCGTCGATGCTCGCGGGATACGAGATCGACACGTTCGCGGCGCCGCCGATCACGCCACCGCCGTCGCGTGGTGCTCGCTGTACGGAGAGCGTGCCGTCGAGCGTGGTCTCGATGTCGCCGCCCGGAGGTGTGTGATAGGCGAGGCCGATCCACACGTCGCTCGCGACGCGCACGAGGAGGCCGATGTTGACCTTGAAGTTGTCCGCGCCGATGTACGGCGAGCGAACGTCGACCGACCACAGCTCCGTCGCGTCGGGGTTGCCGACGCCACACGGCGCGCCGCCGCAGTCGCTGTCGATGCCGCCGGCACCGCGGCCGTTGGCGAGCGCTGCATCGCGCGCGTAGCGAAGCTTCAGGAACGTGTTCTCGTGCGTGAGGCTGGCGCCGAACAGCACGCGGCTCGTGAGGCGCACG
>JAEYYV010000227.1 GCA_023428295.1 Pseudomonadota bacterium | reverse complement strand
CATCGCCCCCCCTCCAGACCTGGACGAACAAACCGTTGTGACTGCCCAGCAATTCGTCGAGCGCCTCCGTCAACTCGAAAGGCGTCTTCGCTTCCGAGACGAATTTCCCGACCAGACGCACCTTGTCGCTCAAGTAGGTATGGTCGAGCTCCACGAAATGACGGTCCGTGGCCCAGGCGACCAGGACGCCCAGGCCGAGCAGAACCGAAACAGCCACCCCGGTAAACAGGACCGTCAATCGGGCAATCAGGGTCAGGCGCGGCCACTTCATCGGGCGTCGGGCACTTCCAGGACGTAGCCCATGCCACGCACGGTCTGGATCAGCTTGACATCGAAACCATCGTCCACCTTGGCCCTGAGGCGACGCACCGCCACCTCGATCACATTGGTGTCACTGTCGAAATTCATGTCCCAAACCTGCGAAGCAATCAGCGAACGCGGCAGCACCTCACCCTGGCGGCGCATCAACAGTTCCAGCAGGCCAAACTCCTTGGCCGTGAGGACAATGCGCCTGCCCGCACGACTGGCCCGACGGCGCAGCAGGTCCAGTTCAAGATCGGCCACCTGCAACGCAGTGCTCTCCACCCCACTCCGGCCACGGCGCAGGATGGTGCGCGCACGGGCCAACAGCTCGGCAAAGGAAAAAGGCTTGACCAGATAGTCGTCCGCGCCCAGTTCCAAGCCCTTGACCCGGTCTTCCACCTGATCACGCGCAGTCAGGAACAGCACCGGGGTCAGCAAACCGTGACCGCGCAGGCGGCGCAATACCTGCCAGCCATCCATGCCCGGCAGCATCACATCCAGAATCACCAGGTCGTACTCTCCCTCCAGCGCATGGTGCAAACCATCCTCTCCGTTGGAGACAAGATCCACGGAAAATCCCGCCTCGCGCAGACCCTGGCGCAGATAGTCGCCCGTCTTGGGCTCATCCTCGATAATGAGTATTTTCACAGAGGCACTCAAAAAGCGTGTTTGTCATCAGATTGGTGGCGTTGGCCCCAAATACCTTGAACGCACTCATCAGCAAGAAGAAATTCCGGCTTTTCCTAGTTTTCCAGTTTGCCCGCAACAGCAGGTCGCAGCACGAAGATGACATATTTGTAATTTTTCGGACAGCTTCCTGTCGGCGCCTGCTCCCCAGACTTCGGATCATTGATCCAAATCAAGAGGAGCGACTTCGATGAAGCATCGATGGGCACGCCTGACACTGGGACCCGTGCTGGCGCTGGGTTTTGCCGCAATACCCTGGGCCGTCCAGGCTCAGGGACAAGAAAGCGCCGCGCAGGATTGGCGCAAGGCCAACGAGGCCGTGGGTCAGTTTCCCCGGGGGCATGTCGATGTCCTGCGTTGGGAACAAAGCCAGACACCCAAAGCCACCACCCCGAGCCCGACCACCGGCTATGCGCTGGCTTCCGCTGCCGATGCAGTCCGCGCAGCATGGAGTGCATACCCGGAACTGGCATCCCCTCTGGCCCAACTGGGCAGCCGAAACGTCGAACACATTGCTGCCGGAGACTGGAGTGAGCTGGACCCCGGCCTGCAGCGATGGATCCATCAGGCAGGCAGACTGCTCGAAATTGCTGCGACAACGCGCAAGGCCTGGTTCACGGCCGTGGCCGCGCGGCAAACGCTGCAGCATCATGAGAACGCACTGACTGCGACCGAAGCGGCCGCCGAGCTGGGACGTCGCATGGTGCGCGCAGGAAACTGGAGTACCTATCAGCAGGCCCAGGTCGCGCTCGGCGAATCGTCAGCCCGGCTGGAACTCACGCGCGCCCGGCTGGCGGTCCAGCAGACCGAATCGGCGCTGCTCAAGGCCATGGCGCTGGATTCGGTGCATGACCGGGTGGCGTTGCCGGACCGCTTGCCGGAGCCGCCGACAACCCTGATCAACGAAATACAACTGCAACAGCGTCTCACCGCCATTCAAGGCCATCTGCCCTGGGCAGAAAGCCGCAAGGCAGTCACCCAGGCGCGGCAAGCCTTCGCCGCCTACAACGCAAGTTTGCAGGCCCACCGCATCCACCGCGACGGGATATTGAAACAGCGTGAACTCATTGGCGAGGAAACCCTGCTGCGCTACAACGGCATGCTGAAAAGTGTGTGGGACCTGCTGGCCGATGTGAGTGTTCGTTCGCAAGCCGTGGTGGCGGCCATCAGCGTCCAGCGCGACGCATTGATCGCCGATACCGATCTGCAGTGGGTGCTGCAAGGCGGGCAGCCCGGCAGCTTCGTCTCCCTGGGTGGAGGCGCTCAGGGTGCAAGCGCAGCGACCCCCGGTCATTGACACAACATCGACACGAGGACTCCTTCCCATGACACAGAACGTTCCCACCCGCCGACAGTTTTTTGCCGGTGCCGCTGCATCGGTCGCCGGTTTGGTGATCGCCCGCTCCGCGCTGGCCGCGTTGCCCGAGCCCGTGATCCAGACTTCCGCTACCACGGGCGCACCTCTCGCGCCCAACACTGGCCGACCCTACAATCCGGTCGTCACCCTCAACGGCTGGACGCTGCCCTGGCGAATGAACAACGGGGTCAAGGAATTTCACCTGGTGGCCGAACCGGTGGTGCGCGAAGTCACTCCCGGATTCGTGGTGAACATGTGGGGTTACAACGGGCAAAGCCCGGGCCCGACCATCGAGGTGGTGGAAGGCGACCGCGTGCGTCTTTTCGTGACCAACCGCCTACCCGAGCCCACGACCGTGCACTGGCACGGGCAGCGCCTGCCGGCCGGCATGGACGGCGTGGCCGGATTGAACCAACCCTCCATCCCCGCCGGCAAGACCTTTGTTTACGAGTTTGAAGCGCGCCGTCCCGGCACCTTCATGTACCATCCGCACGCCGACGAGATGACGCAAATGGCCATGGGCATGCATGGCTTCTGGGTCACTCACCCCAGGGCAAAACACCCGCTGATCAAGGAGGTGAACCGCGATTTTTGCTTCCTGCTCAACGCCTTCGATGTCGAACCCGGCTCCCGTACGCCCAGGATCAACACCATGACCGACTTCAACATCTGGTGCTGGAACAGTCGCGTCTTCCCGGGCATCGATACGCTCAACGTCCGTCACGGAGACCGCGTGCGTATCCGCATCGGCAACCTGACGATGACCAACCATCCGATCCACCTGCACGGCCACGAGTTCGAAGTGACCGGCACCGACGGTGGCCCGACCCCTGTAACCAGCCGCTGGCCCGAGGTTTCCGCCGACATCGCCGTCGGACAGATGCGCCAGCTCGAATTCATTGCCGATGAGGAAGGTGACTGGGCCATCCATTGCCACAAGAGCCACCACACCATGAATGCGATGGGGCACGACGTACCCACCATGATCGGCGTGGATCACCGGGGCCTGGTCAGCAAGATCCAGAAGGTGGTGCCGGACTACATGCTGATTGGCGAGCGCGGCATGTACGACATGAAGGAAATGGAAATGCC
>JAEYYV010000223.1 GCA_023428295.1 Pseudomonadota bacterium | reverse complement strand
GGCCCGTGCCGGTGGCGACGCCGCCGAAGAACAAGACGATGACGAGGACGAGGCAGATCGCGGGGACGATCTCGAGGTTCGCGAAGGACACGCCGAGGATCGAGGCGACGGCGCCGACGAGCATCAGGACGCGAAGGCCCTGACCGGTGCCGGGCGACGTCACAGCGGACCAGACGACGCGAAGGAACGAGTGTGGATCGTGCGTCTTCTTGACCGGCACGAGCACGTACTTCTTGCGGCCGAGCCAGAGGACGACGGTGGCGAGGAACATCAACACGCCGGGGATCAAGAACGCGATGCTCGGACCGAACGCCACGAGGAAGAGCGGCATCAGCATCGAAGCGAAGAACGAGCCGAAGTTGATGATCCAGTAGAAGGCGTCGAACACGACCTTCGCGAGGTGCTTGTTCGTGGAGTCGAACTGATCACCCATGAACGACGCGACGAGCGGCTTGATGCCGCCGGCACCGAGCGCGATGAGGAACAGGCCGGTGAAGAAGCCGTCCACGTCGGTCTCGAAGATCGCGAGGAACGCGTGACCGAGGCAGTAGATCAGGCTGAACGCGAAGATCGTGTTGTACTTGCCGAAGAACTTGTCGGCGATCCATCCGCCGAGGAGCGGGAAGAAGTAGACGCCGATGACGAACGTGTGGAAGACCTCCTTCGCGTAGGCCTTTCGCGCGACCTCGTCCGGCATGAACATCAACAGCGACGTCACGAGGAACGGCGTCAGGATGTTGCGCATGCCGTAGAACGAGAATCGTTCGCAGCCTTCGTTCCCGATGATGTACGGGATCTGGCGGGGCATCTTCGCCGGCGGGTTTGCCGTCGGTGTCGTCGACATTCGTGCGTCATAACACGAGCCACATGGGTGTCAGCGCCGGCGTTGTTGCGTAAGGTTGCGCGGTGACCACGCTCGCAGATTGGCTCGCAGAGCGCCCGTTCGGGCTCGCGATGTCGAGCGGCTTCTTCTCGTTCTACGCGCACACCGGCATGCTGTCGGCGCTGCTCGATCGCGGCCTCGTGCCGTCACATGTCGCGGGCTCGAGTGCGGGCGCCATGGTCGCGGGGATGTGGGCCGCGGGGCTCGAGCCGCTCGCGCTCGCCGAGGAGTTGCAGCGTCTACGCCGCGAGGACTTCTGGGATCCAGCGATCGGCGTGGGGCTCCTCGCGGGCAAGAAGTTCGACGCGATCCTGCGCCGCCTCTTGCCGCGCGAGCGGATCGAAGCGTGTCGCGTGCCGGTGCGGATCAGCGTGTTCGATATTCTGCGCCGGCGAACGCACGTCGTCGTGCGCGGTGATCTCGCGACGGCGATCCGTGCGTCGTGCGCGGTGCCCGGGATGTTCCAGCCGGTGTGGACCGAGCTGCCGCACGGAAAGCGTCCGTGTTGGGACGGCGGCATCCTCGATCGCGCGGGCATCGCCGAGATGCCCGCGGGGCGCTTGCTGTTCCATCACATCGCCGCGCCGGCGCCGTGGAGCCGCACGGAGCCCGCGATCCCCGAGCGCGCGAACATGGTGTCGCTCGTCCTCGAGAAGCTGCCGCGCCCGCACCCGTGGGCGATGGACGAGGGCCGTCGCGCCCTCGGCGTCGCGCGCGAGGCCACCGAACGCGCGCTCGATCAGCGCGTCGATGCGAGCGTGCTTCGCGTGAACGCGGGCGAAACCGGAAGGACGCAACCTGACCACCGCGAGTAGCGGCCAGTCGTGTTGCTCCAGGCTCAAGCTGTTGAAATCGCGAGCGCGGTGGCGTGGCACATCGAGTGCTCTTCCTCGCTGCATGAAGACGATCGACAACGACGCGCTCGTGACTGCGACCGGTGGCCTCGCGTATCTGCCCTCGACCGGGCCGACGTTCCCGCAGCCGACGGTTCCCACGCTTCCGCGCCCGTTTCCGTCTCCGCAGGTCCCGTCGCCCATGCCGCGTCCGCTGCCGTGGCCGGCGCCCGATCGTCTCCCGAACGTCTCGAGCGGCGTCCGCAGCGCGTGATCAGTCGTTCCGGTCGTCGCTTCGGGCGCGCCGACGAACGCCGACACCGAGGCCGATCGCGAGCGCGATCCAGCCGATCGTGAGCGGCACCGCAGCGACGACGAGCGCGGTGCTTCCGGCGGCGAGTGCGAGCAGGCCCTTGTGCGTCCAGCTCGCGACCATGTCGCCGAAGCGGTAGACGATCGTGTCGATCACGTTCTTCGCGTGATACTTGTCGTCGCGATCGACGACGGTGAACAGCGTCTCGCGCGCGGGTCGCGTGAGGCCATGCGTCGAGGCGCGCGTCGCGACCATCACGATCGCGAGCGTGGTGAGCGAACCGCTCGTCGAGAGCAAGGTGATCGCTGTCAGCTGCACGAGCGGCAGGATACACAGCACGATCGCGGGGCCGAGCCACGTGAGCAGCGCACGCGCGAACAGCGTCTGCACGACGAACGTCACGCCGGCGGTCCACACGTCGAGCGACGCGAAGAAGTCGGTGCGTGCCACGCGCGCGGCATCTTTGGCGAGGTGCTCGAAGGCGTCTTTGACGATGCCTGCTTGCTCCATGTACAGGAACGTCGCGGCGGTCGCCGTGCACATCACGTAGCCGACGATGCCGAGCAGGTAGTACGAGCGAGACACGCGCTCGAGGCCCGTGAACGCGGTGCTCGGCGTGGGCTCGTCGGGGACCTTGGTGATGAACGCCTCGCCGTAGTGGCGGAGCCGCATCACGCCGATCACGGCGAGCTCGAGCCATCCGACGGAGAGCACGAGGATGCCGGCGACGCCCACGTGCGTGACCAGAAGCTCCGTGACGAGCGGTGCGACGAACCCGCCGACCGTGCCGCCCGCGGCGATGGGGCCGAACAGCGACTTGGCTTTCTCGTGTCCGATCAAGTCTGCGAGCAAGCTCCAGAACACGGACACGACGAACAGATTGAAGATGCTCGACCAGATGTAGAACGCGCGTCCGACGGCGACGTGATCGACCCACGTGCTGTTGACGAGAACCGCGAACACGAGCAGGCACGCGGCGAACACGTGGAACGCGATCGGCACCACGCGGCGCTTCTGTCGCTTCGCGAGGAACTGGCTCCACAACGGCGACGCCACGAGGCCCGCGACGAACGTGCCGATGAACAGCCACGGAATGTCGTCGGGCTTGCCGTCCAGCACGAGCGCATCGCGCACGGGGCGAAACGACGAGAAGCTCGCGAGCAGCGCGGCGAACGTGAGCGCGCCCCATCCGACGAGGACTGCGTCGGCGCGCCAGCTTCGCTCGGCCATCGCGAGCAACGTATCACCTCGCCTCGCGAGCTCGCGCCTGCGACGCGTGACGACGCGTGCGACAAGCGCGCTAGGCTTTGTGTGTGAGCAAAGCGTTCACGAAAGAGGATACGGACATTCCCGAGGCGCCCGTTCGAAGGCGCGGCGTGCCGGTGCCCGTGCCCAACATCGTGACGCCTGCGGGCCTCGCGTCGCTACGAGCGGAGCACGACGAGCTCGGACGCACGGCAGGCGATCCAGATCGGCTGCGCGAGCTGGCGGATCATCTGGCGACGGCGCAGACGCTCGAGCCGGATCGCAGCGTCGTCGGCGTCGGCGCGCGCGTGACCGTCGAGGACGAGGATGGCGAGCGCGTGACGTATCACATCGTCGGCGCGATCGAAGCGGACGCGAAGCGCGGCCTCGTCAGCTGGCAGTCACCGATCGCGCAAGCGTTGTGGGGCCTTCGCGTCGGCGACGGCGTCACGCTGCCGCGCCTCGAAGGCGAGATCGTCGCGATCGAGTATTAGGATCTCGGGGGTGGCCTCACACGCTCGGCTTCAGTGCGCGACCACGATGTCGACGTCGTGCGAGAGATCGCGACCCCACGAGATCTCGACGCGGCCGATGACCTGCCACTCGATCGGGCCCGCGTTCGGCGTGACGGCGGACGCGACGGTGCGCACCACGTCGGACAGCGGGTTGCCGCCAGCGGATTGCTGCGGCCGCAGCTCGAGCGCGTCGGGCGGAACGGTGAGCTCGAACTCGAACGTCTGGTTCGGCTCGTACGTTCCCGACGGCGCGAGCTCCTTGTCGAACTGATACACGTCCGCGTGCGTCGAGCCGACGCCGCCACCGTCGGCGCGCTTGACCGCGATGTAGCGCTGGCGAGCGCGAAGCGTGACGAGCACACGCTTGGCGACGACGGGCTCGGTGACCGCGAGGATGAACTTGCCCTTGATGGTCCCGCCAGGTGTGGCGTTCGTTTGCTCGAGCTCCACCTTCACGTTGCCGCGACCGAGGCCCGTGACCTGCTTGCTGGTGGCCACCACTTGCGTGCCGACGGTCTTGCCGACCTCCTTGAGCTGGCCGCCTGCCTCTTTGAGCTGACCGCCGAGCTTGGAGAAAAATCGTCCTGCGCCTTTGAGGATCTCGTCTCCGTCCGCCATGCGGAGAAGACTAGCGCGATCGCGCGCGAATCAACGTGCGCCGACGGGCAAGTTCCACACGCGAGGTTTGGCCTTCGCGCGCGGCGCCCGTGCCCACTTCTCGACGACGCGATCCTCGCCGCAGCGACCGGTGTAGTCCTCGTGGAACTGCACCGACTCGTCCTTGCGGCCGTCGAGGACGAGCAGCTTGATGTACTCGTGCGCGGTGGCCGGATCGCAGATGTTGTTGATCACGAGGCCGATGCGCTCGATGCGCTGCACGCGAAGCGCGGCGACATCGGCGAGCTCTTGGCGCATGACCTCGCGCTGATCGACCTTCTTCTCGGGAGCGATCGCGAAGAACCAAGCGACGACGCCGAGGACGAACGCGCTGACGAGCGCGGTCGCCGCGAGACGATGAGGCTTGCGCAGCTTGGGTGTGGCGGCGAGCTCGTTGGTGCGCTTGGCGATCGCTCTCCAATCAGCGCCGGGAACCGCGAGCTTCAGCTCGCCGATCGCGCGGCGAGCATCGTCGAGCGCATCGCGATCCACGCGTTGCTCGTCGTCCTTGCCGGTGACGACGATCGACTGCCGCACGTGCGCGCGAAGCTCCTCGTAGCCCATGGTGTTGGCGCCGCGCTTGTCGAGGATTCGCTTCGCGCGATCCAGCTGGCGCCACACCTCGGGGTAATCGTCGTGAAGGTCGCGCATCGCGCGCCATCGCCTCGGATCGCCTTTGTCGAGGTGGGTCTTGGCGTCGCACTCGGCGATGAGCGCTTCACCGATCAGGATCGCGCCGACCGCGCGGTCATGCTCGTCGAGGTCGATGGCATCGTCGCGGTACATCCACGTCCAGTCTTGGGGATCTGCGCACGTGTGGCAAGCGTTAGCTACTTACAGGTTTCGCCCCGCGAGTAGGCAAACCCCACGTTCTGGTGGGCGACCTTCTCGACGAGCCAGAAGCCGATGGGCTCGACCTCGTAGGACTTGCAGAACTGGTGCAGGATCCCGCTGTGCCCGCACTCCGCGTCGGGGTACCCGCACTCCACGTGCTTCGGCAGGAAGAACAGGATGATAAGCGCGACGAGCAGCGCGATCCGCTTCCCGCGTGAGGTCATCGAGGGGTGCGAGAGCAACGCCGCCATCGTTCCAGGAGGCGTGCCCTGCCGCAACAGATCCGGAGCGTCTAACCCCAGAGCTCGGTTGTGTCGAGTCTGGTCAGACGAAGTGATCCTTGGGGCTAGAGCGGCGGCGCGAGGCTCGCTTCGATGCCGAGCTCGAGCTCGCGCAGCTTGATGAGCCCCGCCCAGCTCCACAGCTCGCCCTCGACGAACGCGGAGAGCGACGCGTCGATGTGCTGGCCATCCCCGACGAGGCGAATGCCGACCGGCACCTTCGGGAACTTCGGCGAGCCGAGCGCGGTGGCCGAGCCGCCGATGGTGATGGCCCAGTGCAGCTCGAGCGGGAGCTCCGCGACGAGCGCCACGTCGTTGTCATTGGCCCACGTCGCCGACGCGCGAACGCTGTCCGCGAGCTCGACGCGGACGCCGGTCAGCGTGGCCGGGCGCCCGCCGAACAAGCTGTCCGGAAGCGGGATGTCGTCGAAGTTGATCTGCAGCGTCTCGATGGTGAGCGCGCTAGACGCGTCACTCGAGACCTCGATCTCGCCTTTCTCGAATGGCAGCGGGATGGTGCCCACATCCCACGCGTCGCCGTTCTTCTTCTCCGCGGTGATCGAGCCCGTGCTCGCATCGCGGGAAACGAGGAGGCGCGTGCGATCCTCGAGGCGCTCGCGCACCGAGGTGGGCGCGGGAACGTCATCGGTGGGATCGAGGTACTCGGGAGCGCAGGCGGTGAGGGCAATCGTCGAAGCTAGGACAAGTCCGATACGCATATGCGGAACCATGTAGCATGGTGTAGGCCAGATCTGGAATGTTGGTCGGACCTTTTAATCATGTGGAACAATTGGAATTCCGAAAATATCGGCGAACAACGCGGTGTGCCATGAGGTCGCGCGGCGGATCGACTGACCACTATTGAACCGAGGTCGATTGCCGAGGGCTCACCGGCGTCCGACCGCTGCCGGCTGCGAGGCGTGCAACGCTGCTTGCTTCTCGGCGTGGTCCGCGACGATCGGCGCGGCGCGCGACGCGATGCGGTTCATCGCGATCGACAGGGCCCTCGCGAGCCCTTCCGGCGTACGCGTGGGGAGCGGCTGCGTCTCCTCGAGCTGCTCGGACCACAGCGCTTCACCCGTGCGCGCATCCGTGAGCGTCAACTCGACGACGATGCGTCCCGTCCACGCGGGCGTCGAGTCGACCTCTTCGATCGCGACGACGCGGCCACCGAGGATCACGGATGCATTCGGCGCGAGCTCGCGCACGACCGAGCGGAACTTGCCGGTGCGCTCGAACGCTGTCTCGAGGTAGTTGCCGACGAGCGTGCCGGGCGCCGCGCTCCAGCGGTGATAGTTGTAGTAGTCGAGCCGGTACGGGTTGGCGCGATAGACGATGCGCTCGTCGTCGTACGCTGGATCCGTTTGCAGCGTCTCGAGCACGAGCACTACATCGCCGCGCTCGGTGGTCGTGAGTGCTGGCGGTGCGAGCTGGTAGTAACGCGTCTCGGGGATCTTGCCGCCGCATCCGGGAACGGCGAGCGCGGCGAGGACGAGGATCACGAGGACAGATGTGGGCGAGCTCATGGCAGCTTCCTGTCGCTGGGTGTGGGGGAGAACAGCAATCGCGATGGGCGCTGGCGGACATCCCGCGAGAGCTCCTTGAAGTTGCGGCTGGCTTGACGCAGATCGAACACCGCCGAGCGCAGCGGGCCCTCGTTGGCGCGGATCATGTCGTCGAGGCGGCCGAGGAACGAATCGGCGTTCGAGACGAGCGAGCCGATGTGCGTGTCGAGCAGCTCCGTCGCGCGCGCGGCGGCCTCGCGCACCGAGCCGAGCGACGTCTTCAGCGCGACGCGGTTCTCCGCGACCATCGTGTCGAGCTGTGCGGTCGCTCGCGCGAGGTTGGCGGTCAGCGCCTTGGTGTTCGCCATGATCTCTTGCATCGACGCGAACTGCGACGGCTCGGTGATCTTCGCGATGTTCTCGACGATCTGATTCGCGCGCTGCATGAGCTGCGTGGACTGCTCGGCGACCTCCTGTGCCTTCTGCTCGAACTTGTCGAGCGTGGTCTCACCTTGCAGGATCTTTCCGCCATCGGGGATGCGCGGCAACGTCGGTGTTCCGGCCTCGAGATCGATCACCTTGAGCCCGGTGATGCCCGCGTACTGGAGCAGCGCTTTGGTGTCCTCGTAGATCGGCGTGCCCGCCTTCACGTCGATGTGCACGACGACCTTGGCCTCGGGCGTGGTGCCAAAGCCGATGTCGGCGACGCGTCCGACGCGAATGCCCTCGAGGTACACGTACGCGCCCTTCTCGAGTCCGCGCACGCTCTCGTCGAACTCGATGCGATACGAGTCCTCGCGCTCCCAGAAGCGAAGTCCGCCGAAGATGACGAGGACAAACGCGAGCAGACCGAGTCCGCCGACGACGAACGCGCCTGCACGCAGGTTCTTGCTCTTGCTCATGACTGACTCCTCTGCGCTTGATCTCCGCCACCCAGCTCCTCCGGAACGCGGTGGAAGAAGTTGAAGACATCCTCGTCGCGCGACTCCTCGAGCTCCGCGATCGTGCCTTCGGCGAGCACCGATCCACGACCGAGCATGACGGCGCGATCCGCGATGGCGCGAAGGCTCTCGAGCTCGTGCGTGACGATCACGATCGTGATGCCGAGGACCTTGCGAAACGACTTGAGCGTCTCGTCGATGGTCGCGGCGACGACGGGATCGAGACCGGCGGACGGCTCGTCGCAGAACAGCACGTCCGGATCGAGGATCGACGCGCGCGCGAGTGCGGCGCGCTTGCGTTGCCCGCCCGAGAGCGTCGTCGGTGATGCGTCCTCGTAGCCAGCGAGTCCAACGAGTGCGAGGCGCATGCGCACCATCTCGTCGATCACGGCCTTGGGCGTTCGCGTGAGCTCGTGCAGCGGGAGCGCGACGTTCTCGCCGACGGTCATCGCGCCGAACAGCGCGTCTTGCTGGAACGCGGTGCCGGTGCGGCAGAGCAACTTCGCGCGCGCGTCGGTGCCGGCGTCGTAGAGCGAGCTGCCGAGCAAGCGGATCTCTCCGTCGAGCGGCGGCAACAGGCCGGTGAGGGAGCGCAGCAGCGTGGACTTGCCGCAACCGGATCCGCCGAGCAGCGCTACGATCTCCCCGCGTTCGATGGTGAGATCCACGTTCTCGAGGAGAGGTTCGCTGTAGCCGACGCTGACGTTGCGGCACTCGACGAGGACGTCGTTATCGCGCGGCGCTCTCATCCGTACCTCAGGAGCGTGGTGATCGTCGCGAAGATCGCGTCGACGAGGATGATGCAGAACACGCCGACCACGACGGTGCGCGTGGTGGCCGATCCGACGCTGCTCGCATCGGCGCTCGCGCGCAGCCCGAGGTGGCTGCCGGCAAAGCCGATGATCCACGCGAACACGAAGCTCTTCGACAGACCGTGCGCGAAGTCGGCCAGCGTCAAGCGTTCGGCCATGCGTTGCCAGAACGTGATCGGCGCGAGATCGAGCGTGAACGCGGCGACGAGCATTCCGCCGATGCAGCCGATGAAGATCGTGATCAGCGACAGCGCGGGACCGACGAACGTGATCGCGGCGAGGCGCGGAACGATCAGATAGCGAACCGGGCTGATGCCCATCGTGGCGAGCGCGTCGATCTCGGAGCGCACGCGCATCGTGCCGAGCTCGGCCGCGATCGCGGCGCCGGTGCGGCCGGTGAGGATCACGGCGGTCATGAGGGGGCCGATCTCGCGGACCATCGACACGCCGATCATGTCGGCGACGAACGGGCCGGCGCCGACGCGCTGCAATTGCACCGCACCTTGAAACGACATGGTCATGCCCAGGAGAAACCCGAGGAGGCCGACGATGCCGATCGCGTCTGCGCCCATCTTGGCGATGTGCTCGCTGAGGGCGCCAGCGGGCAGCCGCTCGCGCCGGCCGAGGACGCGCAACGCTTGCCGCACGGTCTCGCGGATCAGGGAACCTAGCTCGCGCGCGCTCGCGCCCATCTCGTACACGCCCTCACCGACGCGCTCGACGAGGCCGCGCCGCGGCTCGGCGGTCGCGGGCGCGGACATCTCCGCGGGAACGAGTGCGAGAACAGCTTCGTGTTGATCGGCCAGCTCGACGAGCTCGAGGGTGCGGCCATCACGCGCGAGTTGGCGGCGAAGCAGCGAGATCATCGCCAGCGCGGACGAGTCCAGGCGACCGGCGCTCGAGAAATCGAGGACCACGGGATCGCAGTCACGCTTGCGCAGCAAGGGTCGGATGCACGCCCACGTCTTGCGCGACGTCGCGACCACGATATCGCCTCGCAGACGCACGATCGCCCCGCGGCCGGAGCGCTCGACGGTGGTGCTTGCGGGCATCGCGCGTCACCTGTGCACGGACCTCGCCAACCACGATCCGCGAGGTTCGGCATACGTCAGCCATCGACCACCGTGCGGCGGTGTCGCAGCGCGACGGCATCGCCGCACACGTGTAGCGTTCGTGAGCAGTGGCCGCGCGGACGGCGCTTGCGATGGGTTCACGATGAGGCGTGCGCGCACGGACCCTGGGTGTCTCGATCGCTGTTCATGCGGTGGTAGGTTGGGTGCTCGCCTCGCTCGCGACTCACGAAGCGCCGTCGCCGCGTGCGAGAACAACTGCGATCGAGCTGATCGATGCGCGCGAGCCGCCCCGAGTGCCACCGCCGATCACGTCCGAGGCGGAGGCATCGCTCGGCGGTTCGCGTGCGTCCGAGCGACCCGCGCCTCGCGTGGCCGCGCGAGCAGCGCGTCGCGACGTCGCGCATGATGATGGTGATCCGCGCGGCGCGATCCGTATCGAGAGCCGTAGCGACGGGGACACGAGCGGCGACGGAGGTGCAGCGGGCAACGGAGCAGGCGACGGTGCGGGCGCCGGTCCAGGCGGAGGACGAGGGCAGGGCATCGGGCTCGGTGAGGGCGCGCGGATCGCCCACCAGACCACCGCGTTCGTCACGCCACCCGCACCCGCCGCGTCGAAGGCGCGCCCCGCAACGCTCGTGTATCCGGCGCGCGAGCGCGAGGTCGATGACGCCGAGCTGTTCGTCGCGCGCGTCACGATCGACCATGAAGGATTCGTCGTCGGGGCAGTACTCGTGCGAGGCTTTGGTGGGCCGCACGACGCGATGGCGGCCGACCTGATCTGGAAGTTCCGTTATGCCCCCGCGCTCGATGACGAAGGCCGGCCGATTCGGTCCACCTTGGATCAAAAGTTCCTCGTCGGCAGGTAACGCGTACACTTGTCGCGTGAGGTCGGTCGCGCTCGTCGCGTACGTCGCGTCTGCGCTCGGGTGCCGGTGGGGCTTCGACGAGCAACGCGTGGTGGACGCGGAGACGCCGTGCGTCCCCGCGGTCGATGTCGTGCAGATCGCGTCGGGGCGCGATTACTCGTGCGCGCTGCTCGCTGGTGGCGAGGTTCGGTGTTGGGGCGCGGGCGAATCGGGACAGCTCGGCGACGGCACGCGCTCGTCCTATGCCGAGCCGGTCGCCCCGATGGGCCTGTCTCCCGCGACGATGATCTCGACGGGCGTGCAGCACGCCTGCGCGGTGGTCGACGGTGACGTGTGGTGTTGGGGCCGCAACGACATGGGCCAGCTCGGGCTGGGAAACCGAGCCACGCGGGACATGCCGGCGCGCGTCGGCCAGCTGCCCGACGACGTCGTGGGCGTCAGCGCGGGTGGGCTGTACACGTGCGCGTGGACGGCGAGCGGAGAGCTCTACTGCTGGGGCCAACGAACCAACGCCAACTCCGATAGCACGACGCCCGTGCGCGTGACGGGCGTTCCCGCGATCGTCGACGTCGCGGCGAGCTCGCGTGATCGAGCGTACTCGGCAACACACGCGTGTGCGATCGGCATCGACGGTAGCGCGTGGTGCTGGGGCGCCAACGGCGCGGGCGAGCTCGGTATCGACGAGCCATCGACCACGTCGTCGGACACACCGCGGCGCGTCGACACGTCGCTCGCGTTTGTCGAGATCGCCGCGGGACGGTCGCATAGCTGCGGTCGCACGGACGAGGGTGTCGTCGCGTGTTGGGGCTTCAACGCCACCGGCGAGATCGGTGATGGCAGCCGGATCAACCGGTACGCGCCGGTGACCATCGCCGTCCCACCGAGCGTCGAGATCGCAGCCAACGAGGAGACCACGTGCTCGCGCGATCGCGACGGTGGTGTCACGTGTTGGGGGGCCAACGAGCGCGAGCAGCTCGCCCGCAGCGGCGCCGACGGACTCGTGCCCGAGCGCATCGATGTGCCCGCGGTGAGCGCGCTCGGCGTCGGCGAGTCACACACGTGCGCGATTCGCGCCGACGGCGTTGTCACGTGTTGGGGCAGCGATCGCGCGGGACAACGCAGTGGTGTGCTCGATCCGGCATCCGTTGTCGTCGATGTCGAAGCGGATGCGATCGCCGCGGGAGGCGATACGACGTGCGCGCTGGCGAACGGACGCGTGCGGTGTTGGGGCTTCGGCGGCTCGGGTCAGCTCGGCGATGGACGGAGCGCGAGCAGCGCGACGCCTGTCGACCTCGGCCTCGCGGACGTCACGAGCGTCTCGGTCGGATCGATGCATGCGTGCGCGCGTCTCGCCGACTCACGCGTGGCGTGTTGGGGCTACAACGAGAGCGGGCGCGTGATCTTCGGCGGGAATGCGACGCATGCCACCCCTCAGGTCGTGGGCGCGATCGGCATCGCACCGACGAGCGTGTCGGCAGGTGGCGCGCACACGTGCAGCCTCGGTGCGTCGGGCGTGCCGTGGTGTTGGGGCAACGCCGACGAGGGAACGCTCGGTCTCTACCTCGAAGAGGCGAGCTCGGGTCCGATCGCATCGATGTTCGCGAACGCGGCGAGCGTGGCCACGGGGCACAACCACACGTGCATCGTGACGACGACGAACCAGGTGTGGTGCTCGGGGCGCGACAACGAGGGGCAGCTCGGTGTGGCGGGTAACCCAGGCGACGCGTACACGCCGCTCGAGGTCGTCGATGCGCCGTCCGCCGCGATGGTCAGCGCTGGCGACTTGCACACGTGTGCCGTCAGCACGGCAGGCGCTGGTTGGTGCTGGGGCGACAACACGGCGCGCCAGCTCGGCGACGGAAGCGACCTGCGCTCCGAGGTTCCGCGATCGCTGCCGATGACAGGGCTCGTGGAGATCGCCGCCGGCGCGAGTCACTCGTGTGCGCGTGATGCATCCTCCGTGTGGTGCTGGGGCTCCAACACGGCGGGGCAGCTCGGCGATGGAACGCTCGCGAGTCGCGGCCTCCCCACGCTCGCTCCGGCGTTCTCGGGTGCGGTGCAGCTCGCGCTCGGCACGAGCCACACCTGCGCGCGGATGCCGGACCGGACGGTGCGCTGCACGGGGGCTCGTACGTGGGGGCAGGCCGGCGCTGGCGTGGTGGTGAGCCCGGCACCGAGGACGGCGCGGCTGACGTGTCCCGCGGTCAGCGGATGAGTCCCCGAGATCACGATCTGTAACCCGGAACAGAGCAGCTCCAGGAGCGCTCTCGTAGCGATTCCATGAGGTTACGAGTGGCACGAGTCGTGATCAATGACCTCTCGTCTCGCAACCATCACCACACAACACAAGGACCTGCACCATGTCGAACTTCCAGACCCTCGATGTAAACGCTCTCGAAACGATCACGGGTGGCAAGGGCTCGAGCTCGAGCAACACCGAGCTCACGGCGCAGCTGACCAGCCTCCAGTCGTCGATCACCGACCTGAGCAAGACCAACAACAAGGGTGGACTGTTCGGCAACCCGACGAACGCCATGTTGTTTGCGATGGTCGCGATGAAGAATCGCGAGCAACAGAACCTCGTCGTCGTTCGCTGAGCACGACCGTTCAACACGCGCAGCGTCTGCGGGATAGTCCTCGCGATGACAATGCGTGCTGTTGCGATCACGAAGCCTGGTGGACCGGATGTGCTCGCCGTGGTCGAACGACCGCGACCCGAGCCAGCTCGACATGAAGTTCGCGTGCGCGTTCGGGCGACCGCGATCAACCGCGCAGATCTGCTCCAGCGCATGGGTGCGTATCCCGCGCCCGCGGACTCGCCTCCGGACATTCCGGGGCTCGAGCTCGCGGGTGAAGTGGACGCGCTCGGCGAGGGCGTCACGCGCTGGAAGATCGGCGATCGCGTGTTCGGGCTCGTCGGTGGTGGCGCATACGCGGAGTACGTCACGAGCCACGAGCGCGCGCTCGCAGAGATTCCCGATCGCATCTCGTGGGAGCACGCTGCTGCGATCCCCGAAGCATTCATCACGGCTCACGATGCGATGTCGCAAGCGGGCCTCGCGTGCGGCGAAGTCTTGCTCGTGCACGCCGCCGGTAGCGGCGTCGGCACCGCAGCGATCCAGCTCGGCGCCGCGCACGGCGCGTTCGTCATCGGGACAGCGCGCACGGCCGACAAGCTCGAGCGCGCCAGGCCACTCGGCCTCGACGCGAGCGTGGTCGCCGAGAAGGGCCGATTTGCCGATGCGGTGAAAGCGATCGACCCCGCGGGCGCACACGTTGTCCTCGAGCTCGTCGGCGGTAACTACGTCGACGAGGATCTGCGCTGCACGCGCGAGCGCGGTCGGATCATGGTCGTGGGCCTCATGGCGGGCGTGCGGCACGAGGTCGACCTCGCGACGATTCTGCGCAAGCGCATCCGGATCACGGGCACGCAGCTCCGCAATCGCCCGCTCGAGGAGAAGCTCGCGGTGATGCAGACGTTCGAGCAGCAGGTCGTGCCGCTCCTCGCGCGCGGCAAGGTGCAGCCGGTGATCGATCGCGTGATGCCTCTCGATCAAGCGGCGGAGGCGCACGCGTACATGGGCACGAACGAAGGCTTCGGGAAGATCGTACTGACGATCTAGGCGCTACTTCCCGCACAGGTCGCCTGCGACCACGCCGCCGCCGTCGAGCGGAAGGCCGCCGATGGGCCGGCCTCGAAGCGCGGCGTTCACGAGCTCCGTGCGGCGGTTCTTCGCCTTGTTCGCGGCGGTATCGTTGTTGGCCACGGGCTTCGTCGAGCCAAAGCCGACCGCGAGGAGGCGCTTGCAGTCGACGCCTTTGGCGACGAGCGCCTTGCCGACGGCGAAGGCCCGCTTCTCGGTCAGCGCTTGGTTGAACTTCTCGGTTCCCATGCTGTCCGAGTGCACCTCGATCCGCAGCGTCGACACGTACGTCTTGGCCTCGAGATAGCCGGCGACGTAGGCGATCGCTTCGGCGGACGTGGCCTCGAGCGTGTCCTTGCCCGCGTCGAACACGATCGGCGTCGGAACCAGGAGGCGGTTGTTTTCGATCCTGTATGCGCGGCTGTCGGCGTGAGCGGAGGCGGTCAGGGCGAGCGTCAGGACCAGCGTCGTGCGGTGCATCCGAACAAACGTATCACTTGCGCTTCTTCGCGCTCGCCTTTGCTTTGGTAGCGGCGGGCTTCTTGGCCTTCGTCGCTGGCTTCCGTGCGGGCTTCGCTCCACGAGACGAGGCGCGCGTGGCCTTGCCGGCTTTGCTGTGCGCGGCGTCGTGTGCGGCGATCAGCGCGGCCACTGGCACTTTGGTCATCACCTTGCCGATCACCGGCAGCGGCAGCGCATCGAGCGACTTGAAGCGGACGCACGACTTGCCCATGTCGAGCTTCTTGCCCGCGGCGATAAACGCTGTGCGGAACCACGTCTCGATCTGTGCGTTGCCGTAGACGCCGAGCAGGTAGAGCGCCATGTGGCTCTTCTGCGACGCGAGCGAGGCGATCGCGAGCGGCTGCTTGTTGTACGTGTCTGGCTTGACCGACAGCGGAATGATCCAGCTGATCATTCCGTACTGCAGTGCTTCTTCGTAACCCGCGGGCAGGTTCGCGTTGACGACGTCGCGGACTGCGGAGATCGCGGCGCGGCGATCTGCGGGCAGGGAGGACAGATACTCGTCAACGGTGGAAGGCTTTGCCATGCGCGGCAAGATACGCGCATCGGACAAATCCGGTGAGCGCGCGCGACACGTCCGAGCGCGACTCGACTGCGAGATCGCGGCGATCTCGACGAGCGCTCGCGAGGATCCGCGCTGGCACGCTCGATGCTCTATGAGCGAGTGGAGGCACAATGCGTCGACTCGCACTTCTGTTTGTTACCGCCGCAGCGACGATCGCCGGTGCATGCACGGGCACCGTGCACACGCGCGGCGCCGTTGTCGCCACGACCGCAGACCCGTACTACGAGCCGGATCTGGTCTACGTGAGCCCGGGCGTGTCGGTCATCGCCGACTACGACGATGCGGTCTTCTACTCGGACAACTACTACTGGCGCTACAACGGCGGCCGTTGGTATCGCTCGCCGTACCACAACCGCGGCTGGGTCTATTACTCGGCGCCGCCGACGGCGATCACGCGCATCGAGCGCCCGTACTCGTACCGGCACTATCGCCCGCACGGGTACACGGTTCGCCGCGGCGTCGATCGCGGCCGTCCGAACCGCGGCCCGGTGATCCGCGATCACCGCACGAACCGCCGCTGACCTCGCGACGTGTTAACGAAGGGCATGCGCCTTTGGGCCCTTGCCCTCGTTTGTGCGTCCTGCGCTCCCGCCCGCCCCGCGCCGACCCTGACGACGTTTGCAGAAGCGTCGGGCTACAAGCGCACGGGCCGCTACGACGAGGTGCTGACGCTGTGTCGTGACTTCGCGCGCGCGTATGCGAGCGTGACGTGCGAGACGATCGGCGAGACCACACGAGGTCGTCCGCTCGTCGCGCTGCGCGTCGCGAAGCACGCGAACCGCCCGTACCTCTATGTCGAGGGCGGGATTCACTCGGGCGAGATCGAGGGCAAGGACGCGGGCTTCGCGTTCCTGCGTGACTTGCTCGACGGCAAGGTCGCGCCGGGCGCGCTCGATCACGTGTCGCTGATCTTCGTGCCCGTGCTGAGTCCCGACGGGCACGAGCAGTGGGGGCCGAACAATCGGCCCAATCAGCGCGGTCCCGAGGAGATGGGCTTTCGCACGAACGGCGTGCGGCTCAACTTGAATCGCGATTGGGTGAAGACGGACACGCCGGAGATCCAGGCCGCGGTCGGCGTGCTGACGAAGTACGACCCGGTGGTGCTCGTCGATCTGCACGCGACCGACGGCGCGAAGTTCGAGCACGACATCGCCGTGATGATGTCGCCGGCGTCGCCGCGTCCCGACTCGCTCGACGAGACGACGGCCCAGCTGTCCGCGCGGATCCAAGCGCGGCTCACCGAGCTCGGCCACCTCCCGCTCGACTTCTATCCCTCGTTCGTCGACGACGAGCGCCCGCACTCGGGCTTCGCGACCGGAGAGGCGCCGCCGCGGTTCAGCCACGCGTACATGGCGATGCGCGGCCGGATCGGAGTCCTCGTCGAGACGCACAGCTGGCGCACGTACAAGGAGCGCGCCGAGAGCACGTATCACACGCTGCAAGCGCTGTTCGAAGAAGCTGTCCGGAATGCGGACAGTTGGGCAGCGGCGGCACGCGATGCCGACGCCGCGGACGCGAAGCTCGCCGGAACCGCGGTGCCGATGACGTGGAAGACCGACGGCACGAGCCGCGAGTTCGAGTTTCGTGGCTACGAGTACGAGCGCCGCGCGAGCGAGCTCACCGGCGGCGTGTGGCTCGTTTACGACGAGAGCAGGCCCGAGATCTGGCGCGTCCCGCTCTACGATTCGATCGAGCCGGCAGTCACGATCACAGCGCCGGGGCAGGGCTACATCATCGACGGTGGCTTCGCACGTGCGGTCGCCGCACTGCTCGATCGCCACGGCATCGCGTATGCGCCCGCCACGACGCGCGACGTGGAGGTCGAGGCGTTTCGCGCCGACAGCGTGACGTTCGGGGCGCCGTACGAAGGCCGCACGCGCCCCACGATCACCGGCGTGTGGGCGCGCGAGAAGCGCACGCTCGATCAGGGCGCCATCTTCGTGCCGATCGCGCAGCGGCGAGCGCGTCTGATCATGCACCTGTTCGAGCCGTCGCTGCCGGACTCGCTCGCCCAGTGGGGCGCTTTCAACACGGTGTTCGAGCGCAAGGAGTACGCGGAGCCGTACGTCCTCGAACAGGCCGTGCGCGACATGTTCGCCGCGTCGCCCGCGCTCGCCGACGAATTCTCCGAGTTCGTGAGCCGCACACCCTCACCGTCGACAGACGCGCGACTCGATTGGATCCATCGTCACCATCCGTCGTGGGACGAGCGTTTGAATCTCCTACCTGTCTATCGGCTTCCGTAGTTCGCGCGGCACGCGACTCGCAGTTTGCGAGTCTCATGATTCGTCGCAGTGTGCTCGCTACACTCCTCGCGCTCGCTTCTCCCGCGGCCGCACAGCTGCCGATCGTCGACGTCGACAGCACCGGCGTCAGCGTCACTGCGGACGATCCACCGGCGAAGCGCAGCTACGCGCTCGCGACGCTAGAGGTGCTCGCGCTCGACATCGGGCTCAGCATCACGTCACAGCTCGCCGGCTTCGATTGGGCCTACGTCAGCCCCGAGACGATGAAGTCGAACCTGCAGCGCGGCTTTGGCTACGACGACGATCCATACACCACGAACCAACTCGCGCATCCGCTCGGCGGCGTGGCGCTGTTCTCCGCCGCGCGCTCCACGGGGCACGGCTTCTGGGTCTCGGGCGCCTACGCGTTTGGTGGCTCGCTCATCTGGGAGATGTTCCTCGAGAACGAACGTCCATCGCTCAACGATCAGATCACGACGCCGTTCGTCGGCATGTTGCTCGGCGAGCCGGTGCATCGCTTCACGCGTGCGCTCCTCGATCCTCGCTATGGCAAGGTCGGCTGGGGCCGCAAGATCGCGGCGACGATCCTCGATCCGATCGCGGCCGCGAATCGCTCGTGGTACGGCGACGCGTGGTACCGCACCGTGCCGCCGTCGCTGTACGCGCACTTCGGCATCGGCGTCTCGCAGCAGACCGACGCGGTGCTCGGCGATCACGCGCGCGATCCACAGCTACACCTCGAGCTCGTCGCGGAGCATGGTCTCACTGGCGACGCGGACTTCACGCCGCGACGCCCGCTCGATCACTTCGAGATCCGCGGCGCACTCGATATCAACGGCGACGATCTCGACGGCAACGTCTACACGCGCGGCCTCGTCCTCGGCCGCGGCTTTGGCAACGACAGCAACATCCGGGGGCTCGGCGGACTGTTCGCTGCCTATGACTTCTCGAACCAAGAGCGCATCCGTCACAGCATGCTCGGCGTGGGCCCCGGAGTGACCGCCGAGCTAGGCTTTGGCGATCGCGGGTACCTGCAGGGCACGGCCGCTGGCTACTTCGTGCCGTGGGGCGCGGGCGGTGGAATGACCGAAGACGAGCGCATGGATCGCGACTACCACCGTGGTCCCGGCGCCGCGGCCATCGGCGAGCTGCGCGTTGGCCGCCGCGGCACCGGCGAGCTCCGAGTCGCCTCGCGCCTCTACGAAATTCGCGGAACGCTCGTCGATGATTCCGCCGACGAGCGCATCCTGACCACCACCGCGGGCGCCCGTGTGTCCATCGCGACGCACCACGCCCTCGGTGTCGAGGGGACCTATGGGACCCGGCGGGCAGCGTTTGCCGACGGCATGGTCGAGACCGATCGCGTCGCCGAGGGCCGCGTGTTCTACGCGATCACGACCGACGGCCTGTTCCGCTGATCCGTTCGGCACACCGCGGCATCCTGCGGATGCTAGGCAACGCGCCGGCATCCGCTACGCTCTCTCTCTCGATGCGCGGTGGAATCGTGGTCTGTGTCCTGGTGTGCGCTGCGCCGGCTCGCGCGGACGAGTCGGTCACGGTCACGCATGCGGCCCCCGAGCCGAGCAACAACCTCTTCTACGCGGAGGTCGGGGGCAAAGCCGGTCTCTACGGCGTGGGCTACGAGCGCACGCTGACGTCGCGCCTCTCGCTCGGCATCGCGGCCAGCTTCGTGGTGCTGCGCGACCAACAGATCACCACGGCCGCTCCCTACGTTCACGGGACGATCGTTCGCGGCAAGAAGAACGCGCTCTACGCAGAGCTCGGCGCCGCGTTCGTACACAGCAAGCTGCCGTCTCCCGTCGACGATTGGGACGGCATGAGCGACTCCGGTGGTGGCGGCTTTGCCTCGGTCGGCTGGGAGCGCGCTACCCGTCACCTGGTGCTGCGCACCTCGGGCTCGCTCGTCGCCGGTGAAGGCGGCCTCGCACCATGGCTCGGCTTCGCGATCGGTGTCCGCCCGTGACGCGCGCCTTCCTCCTCACGCTCGCGCTCGCGGCGTGCATCGAGCAAACCGACGACGGCGGCGAGTGGCTTCCGGTGTCCGCGATGACAGGCGACCTCGTCGCCGAGCTGGGCCCGGCACCCGCTTCCCTTCGCACCGCGCCTGGCTGCACGCTACGCATCGCGACGTGGAACGTCCACTTCGGCGCAGATCCGGATAACCTCGCCGCGCAGATCAACTCCTCGACGGAGATTTCGCGCGCCGACGTGCTGATGATCCAGGAGGTCGAGGCCTATTCCAGCGAAGGCACCTCGCGCACCCAGCGCTTCGCGAACAAGCTCGGGATGACGTGGGCGTACGCGCCGGCGCGCATCGAAGGCTCCGGTACGCACGGTATCGCGACGCTCTCGCGCTATCCGCTCGAGGACATCGCGGTGCGCCGGCTGCCGCACTACGACCAGATCTTGAATCCGCGTGAGCGCAACGCTCTGGCGACCACCGTCGTCCTCGGCGCCGATCGGTTGCAGGTGATCAACCTGCACCTCGATGTCCGCATGGGCGCTGTCGATCGTATTCGCCAGCTCCATCCCGCGGTCAACGAGATCGACGAGCGCGTCGTCGTCGGCGGCGACTTCAACTCGAACCCGTGGGCATGGACGAACGGCCTCCTCCCGCTGACGCACACCGAGGCGATCGTTGGCCAGGATCAAGCCAAGGTGATCGACGATTACCTCCTCGGGAACGAGTTCGCGTCGGCGATCTCCGACGACACCGGCACGATGCGCATCCCCGCGTACTCGATTCGCATCGACAACCTCTACCCGCGCGGTCTGCCGATCGTGGCCGCGGGCGTGGAGCACGTCGACGGTTCGGACCACTGGCCGGTGTGGGTCGACGTCGATCGCTGCCGCTAAGAGTTGTCCCGTAAACCGTCCCAGGTAGTGACCAATCGACGGTCTCTTGCCACCCCTCATACGGAGAACCTAGAAGGCGCCCGCGACGATAGGTGTTCGACAGCTGGTCGCGGCGATAGCTCTGTAGCGGCACACCATCGGCGCGCGCCTTGCGCGGCCCTTTGGGAATGACCTCGACCTCGCGTAGACCGGCCTCGGCGCGGCGGCGTGCCCGCTTCTCCTGCCGCTTGGACA
>JAEYYV010000117.1 GCA_023428295.1 Pseudomonadota bacterium | reverse complement strand
TCGATGTCGTCCTCATGGACATCATGATGCCCGAGATGGACGGCTACGAAGCGCTGCGCAAGATCCGCGAGCGCAGCGAGTGGAGGGACTTGCCCGTGATCGCGCTCACCGCCAAGGCGATGAAGGGCGACCGCGAGAAGTGTCTCGAAGCGGGTGCATCGGACTACATCACGAAGCCCGTGGATGCCGACCAGCTGCTTTCGTTGTTGCGCGTCTGGCTGTATCAGTCCTAACGTCCGCGGCGTGAAGGCCGCTGTCCTCGCGCTCGCACTCGTCGGATGTGGCTCTCCCTCGGAGAGCCCGCCCGACGCCCACGGTAGCGACGCGGCGGTCGATGGCGGAACCGATGTCCCGATCATCGACGCGCCCTCGGGCTTCGGCGAGCTGTCGGGAATGTGCGGCGTGCTCACCGACACCGAGCTGCTCGGCGCCGCGCCCGTGCTCGTGAACGACGCGTTCTCGTTCATGCGCGCCTTCATGGATCCGTCGGATCGCGATCTGCTCACGCCCGGCGGCAAGACCATCGCGGAGACGCCGAACCTCGGCGGCAGCTCCGAGCTGTCGGAGATCTTCGCGTTCGAGCAGCTCGCGCGATGTGAAGACGCGATGCTGATCGCTCCCGAGTCGCAGATCATGTACCTCGACAGTGGCGGCAAGAAGACCGACATCCTCGTGTCGATCGATGGCCACAAGATCGGCGTCTCCGTCACGCGTGCGTTCGCGTTTCCGATCGGCACGCCGTACTCGATGCAGCAGGCGAGCGAGCTCCTCACGCGCAAGCTCGAGGACGTGCAGCTCGCCACCGCAAACGCAGCACCGGCGCACCAATGGGAGAAGCAGATCCTCGCGTACCTGGCGATCGACGATCAGGCGGCGCAGATGGTGGCCACGGTATGGAACGGCCTCGATGCGAATGTGAAGGCCGACACGATCCTGCTCGTCACCACCACCCACGGCGACGACCTGTTCCTCTATCAGAACTGATGTAGGTGCGGCTGCGCACCACCGTCTCACGCAGAAATCTCGAACGCGTCTCGTGTTTCGGCCGACTCTTTTTGTATGGGACGTCGGAAACAGGAGTTACCCGAGGCGAGGCTCGAGCACATCGAGACGCTCGAACGCCTCGGGCGGTTGGCGGTGAGGTTCTCGCGCGCACCAGGCTACGTCTGCTTCGTGCGTCTCGACGCGTTCTCGAACGAAGGCACGATGGTCGCGTCGGACGACGGCTACTACATGGCGGTGGCCGCCTGATCGAGCTCGCGCAACGCACGCGCGAGATCCGGCCGAGGGCCGATGTTCTCTCGCGTGTCACCGGCCTGCGGCGTCCCCGTACGGCGCAGTAGGTCGCGCAGCTCGCGCGGGGTGAGGATCGCGCCTTTGGTCCGCGCGACGCCCTGGAGGATCACCGCGGCGCCCGCCACGATCGGCGACGCGCTCGACGTTCCCGAGAACTCGCCGGTGTAGTGGCGATCGTCGTCGCTGGTCGTCGAGCAGTTCTGCAAGTCGCCATAGTCGAGCGTGGCGACCTTTCGCCCCCACCCTTGGACGTCGACGCGCGCGCCGTAGTTGGAGAAGTCCAAGCGCTCGCGATCGGAGAAGCCCGTGCGCGGCGGTCCACCGGCGCCGACCATGATCGCGCCGCTGTCGCGCTTGCTCCGATCGAAGCGACCGAGGTACACGCTGTCGTCGAGATCCTCGTAGCCGTTGCCCGCTGCCTCGATCACGACGACGCCGCGCTCGGTCGCCACGTTGATCGCATCGAACACGTCGTTGTAGAACTCGACGGGAATCCACGCGCCTCGCGGCCCGCTGCTCTGCAGCTCGATCAGCAGCACATCGCCAGCTCGCAACGCGCGCGCGGCCACGTCGATCGCGTTCGCCACGCTCGTGCCGCCGATCGACGACGTGAATACGCGCTCGACGTCCGGCGCGATTCCCACGACGCCCTTGCCGTTGTCCTTGCCCACCACCTCGCCGAGCACGGCAGTGCCATGTGCACGCCACGTTCGGTGGTTGATGGGTGTGCCACCCGCATGCGTGATCCGCTCGCCGGGCAGGTCCTCGTGCTTCGCGTTCCACCCGCCCTCGACATCGGCTAACCACACGCCCGCGCCGCGCTGTCCCCGGCACCACGCCGCCGGCGAATCGATGCCGTGCGGCGCGGGCCCCAGGTAGCCCTGATACGACTCGAAGCTCGGCGTCGTGATCGGACAGCTCTCGCCGTCGTCGAGAGGGATGGCGCGGTCGTGCTCGGCGGACGGCACCTGCGCGAGGTCCGTCTCGGGCGCCTCGAACGCGTCCATCACGTTCGCGTCGAGCTGCATCGCCGCGAGCGCGTTCGCCGAGTACGCCGTCACGGTCTCGACGCGCACCCACTGTCCGCGCGCGTCCGACGCGGGCGTCTCGAACAGCGGCGCCACGCGCGCGTTCCACGCACCGCCGAGCGCTTGCATGCGCTGCGCGTCGGGCACCGCACGAAGCTTCACGTGAAGCGTCACGGGAAGGCCGCGTGACGTGCCGCAGGTCCACGTGGGCCGATCGGGCGACCGCAACAGCATCGCGACGCCAACCGCACCGACAACCACCACGAGCAGCGCGAGGGCGACCGCGATCCAACCGATCACCCGCGCTCGATGAGCGAGCTTCGTGAACATTCACGAACGAGCTTACGCGGTGCCGACGCCGGAGCCAGACGATTTGTCCGGTTACGGCGGACAACGAAAGTGGTGGATTTGACCACTTTCGCGACGTCTTGGGGTCCGACCCCAAAACGTCGTCGATTTGGTCAAATCCACCACTTTTGTCCAACGAGTTGGACAATGTCCGGTGGGCGGACACTCGCGACCTCAGATTTTCACTAACCGCCGCCGCGGATCGGTCGACCCGTCTCTTCAAGAGAGACGATCATGACCAACGCATCGCTTCCGACAGCATACGTGGCTCGCACCAGCTCACCGCAGGCGCGCGTACTGCTTGCCGGTGCGCGGACCGCGCTGACCGTCCTGTTCGGCCTGTGGCCGCTCAGCGCGACGATGCTCGCCGTCGGCGCGATGCTCGCGTCGCAGTAGCTATTCCGCGACGAGCGCGAGCGCGAGCTGCGCCATATCGCCAAAGCCCGTCTGCCGCTCCTCGGCGGTGGTCTGCTCGCCGGTGACCAGGTTGTCGCTCACCCTGAGGATCGACAGCGCCCGCGCATGCCGGCGCGCCGCGAGCGTGTACACCGCCGCCGTCTCCATCTCTGCCGCGAGCACCCCATGCTCGGCCCACGGGTTCCACCACGTCCTGACGGCGCTCTCGTCGGGATAGAAGCGATCGCTCGTGAGCACGCTGCCCACGTGCACCGGCTTGCCCCACTCGGTCGCGAGCGCGTGCGCGCGACGGAGCATGTCGAAGTTCGCCGTTGCCGCGAACGATGCACCGCCAAACGTGGGCTCGAACATCGCCGAGTTCGTCGACGCTGCCTGCGCGAGCACCAGGTCACGCGTATTCACGTCCGCGCGGATCGATCCGCACGTTCCGATGCGAACGAGCACGCGCACGCCATACGCATCGAGCAGCTCGTGGACATAGATCGCGGCCGACGGCATTCCCATGCCGGTGCTCTGCACGCTGACGCGCGTGCCCTTGTACGTGCCGGTGAAGCCGAGCGCGTTGCGCACGCGGTTGTGACACACGGCGTCCTCGAGGAACTTCTCCGCGATGAACTGCGCGCGCAACGGATCGCCGGGCAACAGCACGATCGGGGCGATGTCGCCGGGCCGTGCTTCGAGATGTACAGACATGACCCCGCAGAGTACCGCGAGATTTCACGCAACCGCCCCGACGCCCGGCAGAGAAGGCCGCCCATGTTCCGATCGAACCTTGAAGCGGCCCTCCAACGCACCGAGGCTCTCCAGCGCGCGCTCGACACATCCCGCAGCGAGAACGAGTTGCTGCGGCGCCAGCTCGCGAACGCTACCGCTCGGCTGCAGACCGTCGACTCGGCCAACGCGCTCCAGCGCCGCGTCGATCAACTCTCCGAGCAGCTCGCGAGCACGCAGGGGCTGCTCTCCGCCTCGGAGAACGAGCGCCGGCGCCTCGCATCGCTGGTCCCATCCACCGATCCAAGCATCGCTCCGAGCATCGCTGCACCACGCAGGGACTACGCGAATCCCACGAATCCACCGCCGCCGACGCGATACCTCGCGCCGGTCTGGCTCCTCGGCGTGGGCCTCGCGCTGATGACCTACTTCATTCTTGCCGCGTACACACTCTGAACGCGTCCGCTGTCTTCAGGCGTCTTCAGCAGTCTTCCGCGATCTTCAGCTGTCTTCGTTCTCGTGCGCCTTCTGTCTGGCTCCTCGGCGTGGGCCTCGCGCTGATGGGCTACTTCATTCTTGCCGCGTACACACTCTGAGACGCGTCCGCTGTCTTCAGGCGTCTTCAGTAGTCTTCCGCGATCTTCAGCTGTCTTCAGCTGTCTTCGTTCTCGTGCGCCTTCTGCGCCGCCTCGACGAGCGATGGCTCCACCGTCTCCGGATCGAGGATCACCTTGCCCGCGTGCGCGGACTTGACCTGGTTGCCGCGCACGACGAAGTCGCCAGCGTTCTCGATGTAGATCACCAGATGGTCCTTCGCGACCTGGCGCACGGCTCCGACCTCTTCTTCGCCGTGATCGAGGAACACGTGGTCACCGACGGAGACTCGTAGTGCCTGCATGAAGCGACCTTACCGCCGTTCGTGAACGTGGCGAGCGGTGTAGGCCCGCCTCGCCGAGGTCTGGCAGGTCGCGGTCGCGTGCCCCATGGGGACGACTGACCCGAGGGACAACCCGTGAAAAGTCTGGAGGTTGGCGGGTATTTCGAGCGGTACGCGGACTGCACCAACTCGCCTCGTGGGCATTCCTGCACGCCGTCGTTCCGCGTCCGAGCTCCAGTTTGGCTCGGGCGATCGTGTGGGCCCGTACGAGGTCGTGCGGCGAGTCGCGCCGAGCTGCTACGACGCCGAGACCCTCGCGACCGGCGCGCCGGTGCGCATCGAGCTCGCAACGGACGCCGACGCCGCGCTGATCGACATCAGATTCACCCGCGCACGAGCACAGCTCGCGCTCGTCCAGCATCCGCTCATCGCGCAGATCATCGATCACGGCATGCTCCAAAATGGCCGCCCGTGGGTCGCGTACGAGCGGCCACCCGGCACCGCGCTGTCCGACGTGCTCACGCAGCGCCGTCTCGAATCGCGCGAGGTCACCGCGCTGATCTACTCCGTCGCGCAGGTCCTCGCGTTCGCGCATCACCGGCAGGTGGTTCACGGCGCGCTGCGTCCGCATCACTTGACGCTGTCGCGTGGTGCGAAGGTATCGCTCTCGGGCTGGGCATGGCTTCGCACGCCCGGCATCCCCGTGTTCGGCGATCCCGCGAACACGAGCGTGTACAACCCGCCCGAGCACGACGGACAGAGCCCGATCGATGGCCGCGCTGACGTGTACGCGCTCGGGGCGATCGCGTATCGCGCGCTCACCGGCGTGTTCCCGGATGTCTCGCGCGACCTGCTCGACGGCAACGATGCTCTCGGTGGCGCGATCGAGAACATGCTGTCGCTCGACGCACGCGATCGCAGTAGCGCGGCCGCGATCGTCGCCGACTTGCACATGCAGCGTCAGGCGGATCGCGCGGCCAACAAAGCGCGCGCGGCATCGGAGTCGGACGCACCCCGCGCGGCATCGGCGTCGGACGCACCCCGCGCGGCGTCGGAGTCGGACGCATCGCGCGCGTCGTGGCAAGCGCTCGATCCCGTCGAGCTCGCAGAGCGTCTCGCGCGTGCCGAGCAAGAGATCGAGGAGCTTCGCGCACGCGCGTCGTCGGAGAACCTGCGCGCCTCGTCGCCACGCCCGCCCACACCTCCGCGCGGATCCGTGCAGAACCTCCGTCCGACGGGTTCGCGGTCGATCGAGATCGTCTCCGTGTTGGGCCCCGATCCGATCGTGCTGCCGCCCGATCGCGTGCGCACCCCGACGCCCGTGCTGCTCACCCCGATGCCGAGGCGATTCACGCCCGTGCCGGAGATCGATGCACGGACCGACCGCATCTCGGCGCCGATGGATATCGTCGACGAGCGACTCACCGATCGCATGACCGCGCAGGCGGAGACCGAGGCAACCGCGACCGACGTGCTCACCGAGCTCGACGTTCCGAGCCTCTGATGATCTAGCGGTGCGTCGAGCGCTCTTGCAGGTAGCTCTTGCCGCGCGTCATGAGCTGACGAAACGCTTCGAGGTCGTTCGCACGTACGACGGAGCGTAGCCGCTCGACAGCGTAGAGCAGCGCGGCGAGTGACTCGGTGCCGTAGTCGTTGAGCGTCTGGATCTCGAAGTACAGATCGGGATTCTCGGCGGCGACCTTGGCCGCGACGCCGAGCTGCGCATCGAACGTCGTCGACGACAGCGTCGCGAGCGTTGGCGCGGCCTCGCCACTCTCGGCGAGCGCGGTGAAGAACGCGATGTTGAGCGCGTGCGACAGCCCGAGCACGTACGCGATCAGGCGATCGTGCGACTCGAGATCCATCTCGACGAGCGTGGCCATGGTGTGCTCGAACAGCGCGCGCGCCGCGGCGGTCGCCGCTGGTGCCCCGACATCGACGAAGATCACGTGGCGGCCGCTGAGCAGCTCCGTATCCGGACCGAACATCGGATGCACGCTCGTGACGAGCGCGCCCGCGGCGCGCAGACGTTGCAGCGATGCGCGCAGCGGCGACTTGAGCGAGCCCACATCGAACACGACGCCCTCGGGCGGTGCGGCCGCCATCGCGTCCAGGATCTGCGCGGTCGCCGGCATCGGCGCGGCGATCACGATCATCTCGTGGTCGAGCGCGAGCGTGCGCCAATCGCGATGCAGCGGAATCCCGGGCGGCGCATCACCGACGGGATCCGCGATCTCCACCGAGAAGCCTTGCGCGCCGAGATAGCGCACGAACCAGCGGCCCATGTGCCCGCACCCGCCGATGACGAGCACGCGGCGTCCGGATCCACTGCCACCGGCGGCGACCGTGTCCTTCTCTTGCACCGTGAGCGATCCACGGATCAGCGCCAGGATGAGCTCCTCGCCGAGCTGCGGAGACAGGCCGTGCTCGATCGCGGCCGCGCGTGCGCGCTCGACGACGTCGCGCTCCTGGCGGTAGTCGCGCGTGGGGATCCTCGCATCGCGTTTGATCTGGCCGATCTTCTGCGCGACAGCTTGGCGGCGCGAGACGGCGGCCAAGATCTCGCGATCGATCTGGCCGAGCTCGGTGCGCAGCGCGTCGAGCTTGGTGCGGGCGTCCTCGGACATCCCGCGATGGTACGTCAGACGACGGCGCGTTTCGGGACGGGACGAGTCTCTTGCATCATCCAGCGGCGGTGGTTGCGAAATGCTTCGTTCGCGCTGGCGACGATGCGATCGGCGACGGCGGGATGCGTGGCGACCTCGTCGAGGACTGCGCCGAACTGACGCCAGCGCGTACCGAGCAGGCCACCTGCCGACTGCAAGTACGCCGACGCGGTGACCATCACCTCGGGCAAGCACGTCATGAGGTGACGCCGGATCACCGAGTGCGCGAGTGCGGCGCGCTCGGTGACATACATCCAACCGAGCGCTTCGGCCGTGCTGCGAAACTGCGGGACCGTCAGGCAGAGCGGGAGATCCGTGATCGTCGACGGACGCATGCCGAGTCGCAACAAGTCCTGCGCGATCAAGCCCGCCCGCGCGCGGGCGCGGAGGTCGAGCATCATGTCGAGCGAGCTCGACAGCGCGAGCGCGGCCTCGAGCGGCGCTTCGAACCCGTACGCGCGCACGAGGTAGTCGCGATAGTCGACTGCACTCACCCGCGGCCGAAACAGCGCGTCGATATCGCGGTCTGCTTCGCCGTGAAAGACCGACGTCTCCTGACTCAGCCGGTCGATCATCCAAGAAGGCGACGCCACCAATCGGCGATCCCTTGCAATCGACGTACAGATTTCCAGTGCGAGCGATCCACAGGCGCTGTGTGAGGTTAGCGGTGCTGTAGATCTACCGCGCGCACGTACGCCCGTAGCGAAATCGCTCGCTGTGCTCGCGCGCCTCGACTACCCAGGTCTGCGCGCGACGACGACCTTGGCGACGAGGTGCGACTCGGTGCTCTCGACGGCAAAGCCCGCCTCGCCGAACATCGCAGCCAGATCGTCCTCGAGGTAGTCCTCGTAGAACGGCTCGTGGAAGTCGCGCGGGAACTCGTGAAGCGCGGTCTCGATCTCGCGGCTCTCGACGAGCTGCGCGGAGTCCTCGACGACCAAGAGCCCACCGGGACGCAGCACGCGAAACAACTCGCGCGCGACGTGGCGCCGCGTGTTTCGCGGCAGCTCGTGAAACATGTAGACGTTGGTGACGATATCGAACGCGCCGTCCGCGAACGGCAACGACTCGGCGTTCTCGACGGAGACCGCGCACTCGTCGACATGCGCGAGACGCTTGCGCGCCGCGCGAACGTACGCCGGCGAGAGATCCACGCCGTAGAGGCGCAGCGAGGGATGCGCGCTCGCGAGTTGGTGCAACGTGCGACCGGTGCCGCACGCCACGTCGAGCACGCGCAGCTTCTCGGCACCACCCGCCTCGCGCACGAAGCGCGTGACCGGCGGAAGGATCTGGCGACGCATCACATCGGCGGTGCCGCGGAAGAGCAGCTCGACGCCGAGCTCGTAGACCTCCGCCGAGTGATCGCTGAAGTATCCGTCGGTCTGCCAGTGAAAGTTGCGGCGGTAGTAGGCCGGGAACCGCTCCTTGTCGACGGGCGGGATGTCCTTGTAGTCCTTCGCGCGCATGCGGCGCACGACGTTCGGCGTGTCGCGCACGAGTCCGGGCAATGCACGGAGGTAGCGACGCACCGGAATGTCGAACAAGAGCTCGCGCGGATAGAGATCCGCCGCGACATTGGCGAGATCGCGCTCGTGCAGCGCTCGCAAGCGACGCATGAGCGCGCGCTGCTCGTCGCGCGGCACGGTCCGCCGCGGCGTTCGCGTGACCAACCGCGCGGTCTCCTGCGCGACGGTCGCGTTGATGAGGAAGGCAATGTGTTGTGAGGTGTAGGCGAGCCGGTCGAACGTACGAAGCATCAGCGCTTTCTCCTCCGTCGGAGAAGGATGCCACCCACCACGAGTCCGGACAACAATCCCGTCTGCGCACCGGAGGCGTTGTTGTCGCAGCAGCCCGGCTTATTGCCCGTGATGCCGTCGGTAGCGCCCGCGCATGCCTTGACTTCGCCGTCGATGACGGACGGACAGCACGTCGGATCGGCGGGGATGCCGAACATCGTGCGCAGCGTGCACCACTGCGAGATGTCGGTCTGTGGATCGTGCGCGACGCAGGTGTCTTGCTGGAGCGTTCCCACCGCGCACTCGAGCGGACCGGCGATCTCCTGATAGCGCAGCACCTTGGTCCACGTCGCCAGGTCGGTGGTCTTCATGATGCCCGCGTCGTCGCTCTGCGTGCCCGGCGAGCCGAAGTTCTGCGAGCACACCCAGACCTCGCCAGCTGCGTTCTCGACGATGCAGTTCACGTGCGGCGAGCCTGCGAGATCTTCCCACGTCACCGATCCGGTGCCGGGATTGCGCGCGACGCTCATGCCGTACGGCTTGGTGCCGATGAGGTAGTCGCCGTTGGCACGAATCGCAAACGCGATCTCCGCATCCCTCTCGACGATCTTGGTCCAGGTCTGTCCGCCATCGAGCGATCGGAAGATGCCGTCGCCGATCGAGCCTTCGCTGAGGAACGAGACGCGCGCGAACACGACGTCCGGATCGGTCTTCGAGATCCCGACGATGTCGATCGTCGAGTTGTTCGTCGGTAACAGGCCGGTCGTGCCCATCGGCGTATAGCTCGTGCCGCCGTTGTCACTGCGGAACAAGAGGAACTCGCGACCGTTGCCGACGAGGCGATACCCCGTCACGTACACGCGCTGCGCGTCGGAGGGCGCGACTTCGATCGAGCTCCACCAATCGTTGACCTGGCCGATCGAGGCGCTGATCGGAAACGTCATGCCGTTGTCGGTGCTCTTGTAGATCTTCGCGTCACCCGGCTCGCTCGTCGTGGGATTGGCAGGCTGCGCGAGACCGAAATACAGCGCGCCGTCGGGCCCCTGGGCGAGCGTGGAGACGAACACGCCCATACCAAAGCTGCTCGGGTCGAAGTTGCACGAGTCGCGACGAACGAGCGCACCGTCAAACGTCGTCGCGAAGATCGCGCCCGACGACGTGTACGCGTAGTCCGGATCGTACATGCCGCCGTAGCGGATCGCGGATTCGCACATCCAGTGCCACGTCGCACCGCCGTCGTCGGACTCGACCATGCCGAACGTCATGCCGGCGGCGATCTTGGACTCGTCACCTTGCTTGAAGTTGATGGTCGATGTTCCCGCCGGACGCCCGTTCGCGAAGGAGGGAGCTGCCATCGCAGCGACAACCAGAACACCTACAACAGACCGCATCCACATGGCCGGAGCGTATCCCTCACGCTCGAACCTCCCAAGCCCGAACCTCGTGGCGCGGCTCACGTTCCCTAACCCTGCTGGTGCGACACCTTGCAGCGCGGACGCATCAGCCGAGGCCAATCTCGCGCAATCGCTGCTCCAGGTACTCGCCGGCCGTCAGGCTCGGAAAGCGCGCCGTACCGCCCGTGCGAGCGACGCAGCTCGGCAGCGGCGTCAGGTCGACGTCCGACCGCGCGTGGACAAAGCACGGGATCGAGAAGCGCTCGCTCGACGAGTCGCCCGGGTTGACCACGCGATGGGTGGTGCTCTTGTAGAGGCCGTTCGTCACGTTCTGCAGCATGTCGCCTGCGTCGACGACGATCGTGTCGAAGCCGGTGTGCACCGGCATCCACGTTCCGTCGTGGCGCTTGAGCTCGAGCCCCTCCGACGTCGCGCCCGAGAGCAGCGTGATGAGGTTGATGTCCTCGTGGGCCGCCGAGCGCACCGCGCCTGCGGGAACCCCCGCGCTGATCGGCGGGTAGTAGAGGACACGTACGATCGTGTCGCTGTCGCGGGTCATGTTGCGAAAGCGCGTCACCGGCTCGTCGATGAACGCGGCCGCCGCCTCCAGCAGGATGCCGCCGAGAGCGTCCAGATGGCGGTACAGCTCGACGAGCGTGGGGCCAAACGCGCTGACCTCGGTGGGCCAGTAGTTGGGACCGAACTTCGCGTGCACCGGATGATCGTCGGGAACGTCCGGTCGACCGACTTGCCAGAACTCTTTGAGGTCGGGCGCCGTCGAGTCCTTCGCGTGCTCGCGACCGAAGCCGGTGAAGCCGCGCTGTCCCTTCTTTGCGGGATCCTGATAGCGAGCCTTCACCTCGGTCGGAAGGTGGAAGAACGCCTTCGCGACTTCGTAGACCTGATGCGTCAGCTCGTCGGGGACTCCGTGGTTCTTGACGGCGAAGAACCCCGTGTCCATGAGGCCTTCTCCGACGGTGCGGATGAACGTTTGCCTCGCGTCGCCTCCCTGCGTCCAGTCTCGGAGATCGACGACCGGGATGTTTTGTACTGCCATTGGTAGATCTACTTTCCCTCTTTTGGAGTTTCCGTACGACCCCCATAGAAACCGTGCTTGCGGATTTCCCGCACACGGCTTGCGGGAGAGCTCTCGGGCCAGCGGTACTGGGTAGCCCTCCGGATACTTCACGGTGCCGCGCAGGCGATGGAGACCGAGGCCGATGAAGAAGTTGCGATCCCATTTCTCGACAGCACCGGGGACGAGCTGCCGGCCCGCACGCTTGATGCGGAGTCCGCGCAGTCGTTCGTACACGTAGCTGTCGATTTGGTTGAAGCTGCGAGCCGCGTTGCCGGTGGCGAAGTACGCACCCCATCCTCGAAGGATCGGGTTGAGGTCGGCGATCACCACGCGGAGATCCGCGTGGCATCGTCCTCGTAGTGTCTTCTCGCGCACCTTCTGTCGTATTCGTTGCATCGCGCGTCGCGATGGTTGGCGGTGAAGGAAGTACTTTCGTTTTCCTTCCCGTTCCAAGATCACGCCGCTCACTCGCTTGCGAAAATGACAGCCGAGAAAGTCGAAGCCTTCGTCGCCGTCGGCTCGGCTCTCGGATTGTTCTCTGTCGAGGCTGCAGGCTTCACGTGAAGTTGCGACCCGCGTACTTGCTTCTCGCTGATCAGCTCGCGCTGACTCGCTCGCTTTCGATACCCGGCTTCAGCCGTCGGGGTCTCCCCCTCTGCTGCGGGCCTGCTACTCGGCGCTCCGGCGCCTACCGAGACGGGACTTGCACCCGCTGGATCCTCACAGCGTGACGGCGGGATTACCGTTCGGATCCCCGGCGGGACTTCCGTCGTCGTCACGACGCACCATCGCCGCCAGTATACGCCTGCCGTACTCGGTTCCGCGATCGCGCGCTCCTTCTGTACACGCGTCAGTTGCTTGAACGCGTACTCGGCGCGGAGCGCGTTGCCGTGTGTCTTGCAGCGACGAACGAGAAGCACCGTCAGCGGACCTCGTCCTCGCGTGTAGCGCGCGCCCTTCCCTGCATCGTGCTGCGCGATCCGCGCGAGAACGTCGCGTGCGACGCCGCAATAAAGGGAGTCGTCATTGCAGCGGGCCACGTAGACGTACCAGGTCACCGAACCTCCAGCCTCGACGGAAGGATCCGCCGAGCTAGCCGACCTTGTGCTCGATCTCGGGCGGGCTCGCGAAGAAGCGGTTGCGCTTGGGATCGTTGAATCGCTGGTAGTCGATGAGCCACGGCGTCACCTGCGCCGTGCCGTTCTCGAGGCGAATCGTCGCCGCCATCGGCGTCACGGTGCGGTAGCTCGAGTCCTCGGGAAGATCGTTGTTGTCGGCGCCACCGGCGGAGAACAACGTGATGAGCGACGTCTGATCCGAGTACATCGGACGGAAGCCGGAGTCGACCTTCTCGTGACCGCGCACGAGCATCGAGCAGCCGACCTTCTGCATGAACGCCTCGAACTGATGCTTGCCGAACGGAAAGCGCGCGTTCTGGGCCTGCAAGTCGTCGGGGATGTAGTCCGCCGTCGACGGATCGCTCCACAGCATCTGGAAGCGAATGTCCGGATCGTTCAACCCGGACATGTCGGACAGCTTCGCTTTGATCTCCGAGTCGCGCGGGATGCCCGCGTGCACGAACATCAGATCGTCGAAGAACAGCATGTTCGGCAGCTCCTCGAACATCTTCATGTACTCGGCGAACACCTCGCCCGGCATGTGGCCGATGAGCGTGTTGATCGCCTCGGCCGGCTTCACGCCGCCGTAAATGCGGCCGCGATACTCGATGTAGTACTCGTGATTGCCGCGCAGCGGGAACACGTGCTCGGGCGCCGCGAGATAGAGCTGCATCACCGCGCGGAGCACGCCGTTGTACGAGAAGCGACCGCGATCGATGTAATCGCCGAGGAGGATCAGCTTGGGCTCGGGCTTGGTCTTGTCGAGCTTCCACGCCTCGAGCTTCGCGAAGAAATCTGCCTGCAGCAGCGCGCCCTTGAGGCAGCTGTAACAGCCGTGCAGATCGCCGAGGACGGTCAGATCGTAGACCTTGTCCTTCTCGGCGGGATGCACGTAGACATGTCCGTCGAGGAATGGCTTCTCGCCCGCGAAGTCGGCGATCGAAGTGCGACCGACGAGCTTGTTGGTGCCGGCGAGGCGCTGCTGCGCGAGCTTCTGCTGGAAGCGATGCATGAGATCGAGGTCGGCCTCGATCTGCTGCTTGATGCGATCCGGATCCGCGGAGTAGTGCTGCTCGAACGTCGCGAAGAACGGGTGGTTCTCGAGGCGCGTCTGCACCTTCGCCGGGTTGGCGATCGCGATCTGGCTCTGATCGCGCAGGATCTCGATGTCCGCGGGCGAGAGGTGCTCCGTGGAGTACAGGAGCTTCTCGAGCTCCGCGCGGAACTTGGCCTCGGACGGGTGGACGCTGCCGTCGGCGTAGATCAGCTCGTCGATCGTCGAGAGCAGCTCCTTCTGATTGTCGGCGTCGAAGGTCTGAAAGATCTCGAAGCAACGGAGCTCGAGCTTCGAGTAGACGAACTTCTGGACGTCCTCTCCCTCGGCGACCGCTTCGGTGAACAGCTCCTTCACGCCGCGATCGATCTGCTCGAACACCTCGAGGAAGTGCCCCACGAACTTGTTGATGATCTCTTCGCGCGTCTTGTCGTCGGCGTCCGGCATCGCCATCTTCGCGCGCGCCGTCACCAGCTGACGGATATAGATGCGGACGAACGTCTTCTCGGTGAAGTCAAACTCGCCGTCGATGTACCCGAAGGCCGTCAGGTAGAAGATGATCGCGTTCATCTGCTGCTCGGCGACGTCGGGATTCGTGCTGAAGGTGAGCATCGGCCGTTCGAGCTTGCCCCTGTCAGGAATGTCGGCGCAAGCGCGGGCCGGTATATGATGGAGTGGTGCGCATCGGGGTGCTCGTCGGGCTTGCGTTCGTTCCAGTCGTCGCTCGTGCAGAGCCACGTGATGAACGCCTCGAAGCGACCGCCTTCGTCGGCATCGGCTTCCTCGGAAGCAACGTCCAGCTCGGGGACTCGTGGGCTCCGGAGCAGGTGCCCGGGAACGCGCCCCTGTTCGGCTTTCGCCTGACGTTCCTCGCCGCGCCGACGCTGTCAGATCTCGGTGCGGGCCGGCGCTTCCAGTTCGGCATCGAGCTCGAAGCGCAGCTCGCCACGGCGAACACCCGCTCGAGCATGGATCGCGAGGGGCGCATGACGTACTTCGCGCCGGTCTTCGGGTGGCGAGGCCACGCGATGTTCCGCTACGTCGACGCGAGCGTGCCGCTGCGCCCACACCTCTTGTTCGGTGCAGGTGGCGCCACCGTCGCATCCGAGTCGCCGTACATGCGCAAAGAGTCCGACCCGCTCGCGTACTACGGCGGCGGCTTCTCGATGCCGCTCACGGCGTCGTGGCAGGTTCGCATCGACGCGCGCCACGGCGTGATGCCGGCGCGCGGTGGCGGCATCACCAACATGGCCGAGCTGCAGTTCGGCATCGGCGGATCCTTTGGCGTCCCCGAGAAGCGAACGGTGCCGCGCCCTCCCCCACCGCTGCCGGAGCAGCCCGTCGTCGACGAGACCGACAGCGATCACGACGGCCTGCCCGATCGCATCGACAAGTGTCCCGACGAGCGCGAGACGGTCAACGGCCTCCTCGATGGCGACGGATGCCCCGAGCCCGACGCCGACAACGACTCGATCGTCGGCGAGGCCGACAAGTGCCCCGACGAGGCCGAGGACATGGACGGCTTCGAGGACGACGATGG
>JAEYYV010000113.1 GCA_023428295.1 Pseudomonadota bacterium | reverse complement strand
GATCAAGGGCGTCGACGTCGCGATCGCCGCGATGAAGCACCTCTCGCATCGCGCGACGCTCGCGATCGCTGGCGATGGGCCCGAGCTCCGCCCGCTCATGGATGCCGCGTACGGCCCGCATAGGACGAGCGAGCACGGCCGGCTCGAGGAGACGCACGGCATCGGCTTCCGCCTGGCGCTCGACACGCGTGCGCGCGATCGCCTCCTCGGAACGGCGAGCATCGTGCTGGTGCCTTCGCGCGTGATCGGTGGGCGAAGCGAAGGCACACCACTCGTCGCGCTCGAAGCGCTCGCTGCGGGAATCCCCGTGATCGCGAGCGCGGTCGGTGGACTTCGTACGCTCGCGGGCATCGAGCTCGTGCCTCCCGATGATCCGCAGGCGCTCGCTCGCGCGATCGATCGTGTGCTCGATGCGCCACCACGCACCGCGGTGCTCCGCGAGGCTGTCGCACAGCTGGATTGGCGACGCGTTGTCGGCACCCTCGTGCGAAGCACGTGACTCGTCTGTAACGCCGCGGTGCGTAAGCAGCTTCGCACGATGCTCGTAACGGTCGGACCATTGCCGGCGATAAAGCGGGCCATCCTCTCGAAATCACGTGACGATCCGGGCGCCGCCATGCGATGACACGCCAGTCTAATGGCGGCACGCTTGGTGCTTATCCCCGATGCGATGTTCGACAGTCCGCGGTTCGACGTCTCCGTTGTAATGCCGTTCGGAGATGACGAAGAGTTCGTCGGGATCGCAGTTCGTCACACGGCAGAGCACCTTCGTGGGCTCGGGCTGTCCTTCGAGATCCTCGCGATCGACGAGGACAGCGGAGATAACTCGCACGCGGTGCTGGCGCTGCTTCGCGCCGAGGTGCCGGAGCTGCGCGTGACGCACGCGTCGGGACGCGGGCGCGGCGTGGATGCGGGTGCTGCGCGAGCGCAAGGAACGCTCCTCGTGATCGCGTCGCCCGATGTGGCGGCGGGCTCGCTCGACGGAATCGGCGACGCATGCCGGCGCCTCTTGGCGGGTGACGGTGACGCCGAGATCGCGCTGACGCGGTACACGGTTGCCCATCGCGTGCGTGCGTTGCCCGCGATCCGCGGCGCGCGGCTCGTCGGTCCAGCGCTGCATCGCCGCCTCGCGAAGCGCCTCGAAGTGAAGAGCCTGCTCGTTCGCCTCGAAGGCCCGACGGGCGTCGCGGTGAAGCGGACGGTCTCGCCGTTCCGCGCATTCGCTCGCTGGGCGTAACGCTCGACGAGGAAGCCGGCGCACGCGAGAGTGCGCTGCTATAGTCGCTCCGTGTTCTATGCGATCACGGCGGCAGCGCTAGCGGCGTTGTACACGTTTGGCTGGCTCATGCCGGCGATGGCGCTGGCGTTCCTGATCGTGGTCCACGAGAGCGGCCACTACTTCGTCGCACGCTGGTGCAAGATGAAGGTGGACCGCTTCAGCATCGGCTTCGGTCCGGCGATCCCCGGGTTCAAGTGGCTGTCGAAGGGCGGCACGCAGTTCCAGGTGGCGCCGCTGCCGTTCGGCGGCTTCGTCGAGATCCGCGGCATGAACATCCTCGAGGAGATCGATCCCGAGGACCACGAGGCGTATCCCAATCGCCCCACGTGGATGCGCTTCCTCACGATCTTCGCCGGACCGGCCACGAACTACATCGCGGCCATCTTCCTCGCGTTCGGCCTGTTCATGTGCCACGGCGTGGAGACCAAGGAGCGCTACTACTCCGTCGCCGAGGTGACCGAAGGCTTCGATGCAACGTCGAAGCTCGAGCGACGCGATCGCATCCTCGCTGTCGATGGGACCACGCTCCGCACGGATCGCTACTTCCAAGGGCCAACGCTCAGCGAGCTCGTCAACGCCAAGAAGGGCGGCACTGTCGTCCTCACGGTTCGCCGCGATGGCGAGGTCTTCGACGTGACGATCCGCCCCAAGCTTGGCTACCGCACCAAGCTCGATTACTGGTTCGCCGGCATCCACGAGGGCACGACGAAGCATTTGCGCGACGCACCGATCGAGTCGCGCGTCGCCATCATCAAAGCGCGCGATCAGTACAAGCGCCCTCAGCAGCTGTTCTTGCTCGGCATCCTGTACTCGAGCGTCGCCGACGTCGTCGATGTCGGCTTCTTCGACTCGATTCGCCGCGCGTTCATCTATCCGGTCGAGCAGACCAAGGTGATCGGCGAGGGTCTCTACAAGATCGTCACGCGCGAGATGGAGGCCGATGCGGGCGGTCCTGTTCGCATCATGAGCGAGCTGCAAAAGGCGCTCGATGAAGGCTGGGTCGAGTTCATCAAGCTGCTGATGATGCTCAGCGTGTACCTCGGACTCTTCAACCTGCTGCCGCTCCCGGCCCTCGACGGTGGACGCCTCGTGTTCCTGGCGTACGAGATGGTCACGCGCCGGCGCGCGAACGCGAAGATCGAAGCGACGGTCCACATGACCGGAATCATGATCATCCTCGTGGTCATGGTCCTCGTGTTCGTGAAGGACTGCCGCATGGTCCTCGGGTAGGCACCGTGCGCGAAGACATGGCTTGCCGACCGCCGCCGCGCGGGTATTGTTCGTGTCATGGGTACACCATTCGGCGTGGTCGCCGCGTGTGAGGCGAAGAACGTGGAGTCGGGCGCGTCCACCCTGTGGGCGTCGATCAAGGTCGAGCCGCGCGGCAGTGCGCTCGAGAAGGAGCGTGCGCCGCTCGCGGTGGCGCTCGTCATCGACACGTCGGGATCGATGCAGGGCGAACCGATCCAGCACGTACTACGCAGCTGCGAGATCCTGACGCAGCTCCTCGGCGAGAACGATCAGCTCGCGATCGTCACGTTCTCCACGAACGCCGGCGTGCGCTGCGGGTTGACCGCGGTCAGCGAGGTGGGCCGGACGCAGATCACGCGTGCGATCGCCGGCGTCACCGCAGATGGCAGCACGAACATGCACGGTGGCATCGAGGTCGCCGCCGGCGTGCTCGTGACCGCGCGGCAAGGTCTGCGCCGCGTGATGGTCGTGATGAGCGATGGACAGCCGAACATCGGCTTGCAATCCGCGACCGACCTCGCGAACTACGTGCGTAGCTTGGGGCTCGCCGTGTCCACGCTCGGCTTCGGCTTGCACCACGACGAGAACGTCCTCGACGCGATCGCCGTCGCGGGCTCCGGTCGCTACGCGTACATCCCGGATCCGGTGACCGCGCGTGTGGACCTCGCACGCGCCGCGCTCGCGCATGGCGGCATCGTCGCCGACAAGCTCGAGCTCCGGCTCGCGCCGGCTGATGGCGTGGAGCTGTTGCGCGTGTTGCCGAGCACGCCGCTGCGCTACGGCAAGCACGGCATCGCCACCTCGATCGGCGACGTATTCGTCGACGAGGGCCGCTCGATGGCGCTCGAGCTGAAGCTGGATCTGAAAGCGGGGGCGAGCGGCCGCTTGATCGATATCGTCGTCGAGGGCACCGCGCCCGACGGCACGAAGCACGCGCTCACCAGCTCGCTCGACGTGGACATCCGCGCGGGCGCACGCGTCATCGATGCCGACGCGCAGCGCGAGATCATCCTCGTGCAAGCGGACGACGCGCGCGCACAAGCGCGTGCACACGGCGATCGCGGCGCGCTACCCGCGGCCGCAGCGATCTTGCGCCAGCTCGCCGCGCGCATCGATGCGATCGAGGGATTCGTGCGCAACGATGGCTCGGTGCTCGCCGAGCTCCGCGAGCAGCTCGAGGACGAAGCCGCCAACTACGAGCGCAAGAGCAGCGACGCCGAGCGGCAGCATCAGCGCAAGGCGTCGCTGATGTACAAGTCCGCCTCGCCGACGTACGCGAGGGCGCCGTCGGTGCAGCCGGCGATCTCTGCGCAGCTCGTCGGCATCGGCGGTCCGGTGGCCGGACAGAGCCACGCGCTGTTCGGCGAGAACATCATCGGCCGCGGCGCGAACACTCAGATCCCCGTGGGGAGCGGAGCGCTCAGCCGCCATCACGCCCGCATCGTGTTCGTGAACAACAAGTACGTCTTGCAAGACCTCGGCTCGACGAACGGCAGCAAGATCAACGGCACGCGGGTTACTTCGCGAGAGCTCGTCGACGGTGACCTCGTGGAGGTCGGCGATGCGGTGTTTCGCTTTTCGGTGCTGAAGACGTTGTGAGCGTCAGGGCTTGCCGCTGAGCCCACCGCCCGTCGGCACCGGCTTGGTCGGCGGGGGCGCGGGCTTAGCCGGGGCATCGCTCTTCTTGTCCTGGATCATCGCGAACAAGCCCTTGAGCTCGGTCTCCGAGATCTTGATCTTCGCGGTGACCGCCGCCTTGTCCTGCGCGAGCGCGATGGTGTTCGCGGCCGTGGCGAGGCCGATGCCGCCCATCATCATCTTCACCTGCGGCAACGCGCCGGTGAGCAGCTTCGTCGTGTTCTCCGCCGCCGCGGGAGACGGCGACTCGAGGCGAAGACCGCCATCGAGCTCGCTCGAGAACTTGAAGCCGAACGACGCCGCGGTGAGCGGCATCTGCGCGGCGACGGTCTTCTCGCGATCTTTCTTGGGCAAGAGGACCGCGCCCCACATGTGGCTCTTCGTCGACGCGGCCTTGATCGTGTCGCGCATCTCTTTGCCGCCGCCGCCCGTGGCGAGGCTCGCCTTGGACTTGCCCTTCGCGAAGGAGATGACTTTGCCGATGTTGCCCTTCTGCGCGATGAACAAGCGACCGTCGAGGAAGACGATGTCGTTGTCATCCTTGGTGTAGATCTCCACGCCGTCTTGCAGGGACCTGCTCGAGGCGCCTTTGAACTTGGTCAGGTCCTTGGGCATGCGGCCCTCGACGATCATGACCATCGATCTCGTGTCGCCGAGGTTCTCGAGCTCGCTGAAGCCACCGAACGTCACGGCGATGGTGTCGATGTCGCGCAGGGGCTCGAGACCGATCTCGTCGAGCTTTGCCTTCGCGTCGGCCTGCGACTCGAGGAGCTTGGAGAAGGTGTCCTTGATGAGCTTCGTGCTCTTCGCCCCCGCGACGTCCAACACGATCATCACGGATGTGGTGTCAGCGACATACTTTGTCAGGTTTGTTCCATCACCGGCGACGGCGACACTGCTCGTCGCGCCAACCAGCGCGGCACACACAGCGAGTTGCTTCAACATGCGACCTCCGAGTCGTGCGTGGACTATGCCTGGTTTCACCGGCGACTGCTAAGGTCGGCATGCGATGCCGCTGGCCGGCGAGATCCTCGACCGCATACCGACGGAACCAGGCGTCTATCTATTCAAGGACGCGAAGGGGGCGGTCGTCTATGTGGGCAAGGCCAAGAGCCTTCGCTCGCGCGTGAGGCAGTACTTCCGCCCCGGGGGAGACGAGCGCTTCTTCGTGGCAGCGGGGTTTCTCGGACGCGCGGTGTCGGATGTGGAGACCATCGTGGTGTCGTCGTCCAAGGAGGCATTGCTCCTCGAGAACCACCTGATCAAGAAGCACCAGCCGAAGTTCAACGTGAAGCTTCGCGACGACAAGCAGTACCTCGTGCTGCGCCTCGTCGACCCGCAGTCACCGCCGCCCGACGTGCCGATCGAGAAGGTGGCAAAGCGCACGCTCTATCCGCGCGTGGAGGTCGTGCGGAATATTCGCGACGATGGCGCCAATTACTTCGGCCCCTATCACTCCGCCACGTCCGCGCGCGAGACGCTGCGCACGCTGAACCGCCACTTCCAGCTGCGCACCTGCACGGATCACGTGCTCGAGACGCGTGGCCGCCCGTGCCTCCAGTACCAGATCAAGCGCTGCTCGGGACCGTGCGCGATCGCCGTGCCCGCCGCTGCGTACGCCGAGCAAGTCGACGACGTGAAGATGTTCCTCGACAACAAGAGTGCCGAGCTGCTCGGTCGCTTGCGCGCGCGCATGGCGGCACGCGCGGAGCGCGAGGACTTCGAGGTCGCGGCGGTGCTTCGCGATTCGATCGCGGCGGTCGAGCGCACGCTCGCGAAGCAGCACATCGTGCAAGACGACTTCGTCGATCAGGACGTGTGGGGCCTGTTCCGGCAAGCAGACACGGTCGAGGTCGTCGTGCTGTTCGTGCGCGCCGGCAAGCTCGTCGGACGCCGTGCGTTCTCGCAGAAGGATCAAGAGCTGCCCGACGCCGCGGTGATCGGCGAGCACCTGCAGCAGTACTACGCGACCGGCACGTTCATCCCCGACGAGGTCGTCGTCGGCGTGGACCTCGAGGACAGCGAGGTCATCGCGGAGTGGCTCGGCACCGCGCGCGGCAAGAAGGTGAAGATCCTCGAGCCGAGGCGCGGCGTGCGCGCGAAGCTCGTCGAGCTCGCCGATCGCAACGCGGCCGCGAGCGCCACGTCCAAGCGCGGTCGCGACGCGGACACCGACGCGCTCCTCGAGAAGGTCGCGAAGCGCCTCGACCTGCGCCGTCCGCCGAGGCGCATCGAGTGCTTCGACATCGCGCACATCCAGGGCACCGAGACCGTGGCGTCGATGGTCACCTTCATCGAAGGCGTGCCCGCGCGGCAGTACTACCGCAAGTTCAAGGTGCGCTCCGTCGACAACAACGACTTCGCTGCGATGTACGAGGTGCTCACGCGCCGCTTCGCGCGCGCCGCCAAGGTGCAAGCGCGCACCGACGACGATCCCGCGTGGTCCCCGCCCGACTTGCTCGTGATCGATGGCGGCAAGGGACAGCTCGGCATGGCGGTCACCGCGCTGACCGACCTGGGTGTGAAGCTCGGCGGCGATGAAGGCGTCGAGGTGATCGGCCTCGCGAAGGAGCGCGACCTCGAGGCGGGCAGCGCACCGGATCGCATCTATCGCAGGAACGTGAAGGACTCGATCGCGCTCAAGCAGAACTCGCCGGAGCTGTTCGTGCTCGCGCGCATCCGTGACGAAGCTCACCGCTTCGCGAACACGTTCCACCGCGAGCGCCGCAGCAAGCAATCGCTACGCAGCGAGCTCGACGACATTCCAGGCATCGGCGAGACCCGACGCAAGCGCCTGCTCAAGCACTTCGGCAGCGTTCGCGCGATTCGCCAAGCGAGCACCACGGATCTCGCGAAGGCGCCGGGCATGACCAAGGCGGCCGCAGCGGCCGTCGCTGCCTACTTCACGCAGCGCGAGGCCGCGGAGCGCGTCGCAGACTCCGCCGGGGAGCACGCCGTGGTTGGCGAAGAAGCGGAGATCGATCGCGACTTCGATGCCAACGTCGAGGGGCGGGATGGGGTGGACAGCGACGCAGACGCACTCGCGCGTAGCGAGGATGCGTGAGTCAGATCCCGTCGACGCTGATCGAGATGTCGTCCGTGCTCGATGCCTCGATGCTCACGTAGACCGTCTCGTTGGCAGCCCGCGTGAACGTCACGGTGTCGAGCTGGCATGCGAGCTCGATCCCCGTGCAACAGCGATCGCGCAGCACGATGATCGCGGGTGCGCCCGCGGTGACCGACAGCGTGAACGTGCCGCCAGTGACCGGCCGTAGCCCCACCACCGCCTCGTTGGTCGTCGTGCCTCCGCACGACCCGCTAAAGCCGTAGTTGCCGGGCGGGATGTCGGCCGTGGTGCTGCCGACGAACAGCGGGATCGTGATCCCGGGACACTGCGGATTCGTGTCACACGCGACCGCCGCGTCGGTTATGCCGCCGGTTGTTCCGTCGGTTGTCCCGGTCATGCCGTCGGTCATGCCGTCGGTCATGCCACCGGTCGTCCCGTCGGTCGTCACGCCGTCATCACGTGCGTCGACGATCGGATCGAACGCGATCCGTCCGCACCCCGCGATCAGGAGCAACAGGATTCGCCCCATCGAATCGATGCTACAGGCAACGGCAACCGGAAGGCGCCGCTGCCGGCCGGTTCTGCACAGAGCATGGCCGTAGCTGCCAAGCCTTGACACGCGACGCCACACGGTGCCCGTGCGTCCGAGCCGGCATGAAGATCATTGGACTGCTGCTGATCGTGGGAGCGCTCGTCGGCGGCGGAATCATCCTGTCGGACACGATCCCTGGATACCTGCGCAACAAGGACTACCTCGCACGCGCAGAAGCGGAGCTTCGTGCGGAGACGTTGTTGCTCGACAAGGTCAGCGCGAATGCGCGAGCGAGCGAGCTCGAGATCGCGATCAGGCGCACGGAGAGCGCCACGGAGAACCTGCGCTTCGCTGTAGAGAGTGTGGAGCGTCGCCGGAACGAGTCGCTCCTGTTCGGTGGCGGAGCGGTCGGCGTGCTGGCGCTCGGTACATTCTTGTTCATGCGCGGGCGTCGCAAGAGCGGCGTCGTCGCAGCGCCCGCGACAGCGTTGACGTGAAGTCTCGTTAACTCGCTCGCGTTGCCAGACCCTGCCAACTGCGGCTTCGACGAGCGCGAGTATCTTGGCTTCATGCGAATCGTAGCGGCGTCGGTTCTGGTCATCCTCGCATCCACCTCGGCGTATGCCGACGACGGCAAGGGCGCGTCGTTCGATCTCGGCTACGTGCGCAGTCGCGTCGGTGTCACCGACAGCACGGCGCTCGACGCAGATCAGGTACGGTTCGGCATCCGCATCGGGGCAGGCAAGCACTTCCACTTCGGTGCGGAAGTCGACAACGGGCGCATCACCGGCGAGATCACCCAGACGCGTACCATCGCGCGCACCGTCGGCGGCGAGCAACAGCCCGGCTACATCGGCCCGCTCGGCGGCAACAGCCTCAACCTCAAGGCGTATGCAGGTCTGCACGCGGTGCACCGGTCGTTCATGTTCGGTGGGGATGCAGCACTCGGCGTTCGCGACACGTGGGTCGAGAGCGATCTGGGAATGGATGTCGCGGGCTTCAAGAAGCAACCCGTCATCGAGATGCGCGCACGCGCCGAGTTCTTCCTCTCGCGCGCGATGACGGTCGGCGCGGTCGCGAGCACGGACATGCTCGATCGCCGCAACGTGTCGCTCGCCGCGGTGTTCTCGCTGAACTTCATCGAATAGTCGTCGCGCGCTTGTAGTGCGCGAGCAGCTCGTCTCGTCGAGCGGGCGAGTACCGAGACACGACCGTGCGCGCACACGCCTTGGACATGAAGCGGCAGTAACGAATGAAGAACTCCTCGACGCGATCCGGCTCGGCCGTGGACAGCTCGCGCAGGATGCGACCCACGGCGCGCTGATCGATCTCGTCGATCGACCACACCACGCTCGAGCAGATCGCGAAGATCATCTCGCAGAGGCCAGGGATGTCGCGCGCACGAGGAGCGAGCCCCAGAAACGCGAGGCACATCGCGTGGCGCTGCCACGCTGTCTCTGCATGGCGCCATCGTGCGAGGTCGTAGATCGCGTTCATGCGGATGTCGTCTCGCTCGAGCATCCGGCCGAGCACACGGATCGCGAACGGTTCGACGAGTGCATCGGTGAGGTGCCCGTCGTGCAAGAGCGCGCCGAGCGCCGGGAGATCGAGGTTGTGCAGGTGCTCGCCGACCAGCTCGCCAAGCACGACCAGGCCCGCGCGCTTCACGAGCGCGGCCCGTTGCTTCATCAAGATGATGCCCACGCGCTTTCCGACCTCGGCCGTGCCCGCGCTCGCGATCTGCTCCGCGAAGCCATGGTCCTTCCACCACACCCGGGTCGTCCGCCGGAGCGCGTGAGGTGTGCGGGCGAGGCGCCGCTTCAGGTCCGCGACGGGATCGGCCGCCCGCAGCTTCCTCGCGACCCCCAACCTGCGTCCCATCGTCGCCAGGTTCCCATGTCCGCCCCACGAACGAAAAGTTGGGCCGCCCGGTGGGCGGATGTAGGATAAGGTGCTCCTCGGAACCGCTATGTCCAAGAACCGAAAGATTCGTGATAGTTCGGCGAGTCACAAGACCGAATCGGACCGGCGCCATGAGGTGCTGGGCGTCATCGGCCTCGGTGCTGCGCTGTTCCTGTTGGTCGCGATGCTGTCGCTGCAAGCCAACGCGCTCGTCATGGGTCCGTTCGGTCGAGCGACCGCCGGCCTGTTCTACGGGCTCGGAGGTGTCTGCGGCTATGCGTTGATCGTGCTGCTGGCGATCGCGAGCGTGCGCACGCTGCTCGAGCGCGATCCCGTCATGCCGATCGTGATCTTCGCGGGAACGATCATCGGCATCGTCTCCCTCGCCACGCTCGTGCACCTCGCGTTCTCCGGTTACCGCGTCGCGGGTCACGGGCCCGGCGGCGCGATCGGCGAGCACCTCGCAGAGATCCTGCGCTCCGTGATCAGCACGGCAGGGACGGCGCTGCTCGGCTGCGTGGGTCTCGTGGTCGCGGTCGTCGTGGCCACGCCGCTTCGCATGGGTGATGTCGTGCGTGCGATCGGACGTGCGATCGCCGCGGTCGGTCGTGCGCTGCGTGCGGCGGCGTACGCGATGGCGCGCTTCTGCGCCGACGTGGTGCGCGCGATCCTCCCGGAGCGCGAGGAGCGTGACGACGAGGATGAGGATGAGGATGAGGCCGAGGATGTCATGGAGGTCGCCGACGACGAGAACGGCGCCGAGCCGGTGATCCATGATCGCTCGCAGCCCACGCCCAAGAAGAAGCGCGAGAAGAAGGAGCCGCAGCAGACCGAGGTGGACTTCTCGCCGCCCGCGATCGAGGTGGTCGAAGCGCAAGGCGCGGATCACGCAGAGCCTGTCGTCGCGAAGGAGCCCGTCATTGCGAAGGCCAAGCGCTCGCGCTTCCCGTCGGGAACCAAGGCGCCGCCGATCGCGGAGGCAAACGAGGCACCCGCGCTGGTCGTCGTCGACGAGCCGGGCCCCGGAGAAGTTGCCGGCGCAGCCAACTCGAACGCCGCGGATGGTCCGCTCATCGTCGAGTCCCGCTTCAAGCACGCCGACAAGGCGGAGATGGCTGCCAAGGAGAAGGCCGCCGAAGCAGAGCGCAGCTTCATCAAGCTCGGCGACGGCGACTATCAGCTGCCTTCGATCCAGCTGCTCAACTACGACTCCTCGAGCGTGAACACCGTCGACAAGACGGCCATGCTCGAGCTCTCCGCGAAGCTCACGCAGACGCTCGAGAACTACGGCGTGAAGGGCGACGTCGTCGCGATCCGCCCGGGCCCCGTCGTCACCATGTACGAGTTCGCGCCGGCACCGGGCACGCGCGTCAACAAGATCACGAACCTCACCGACGATCTCGCGCTCGCACTCGAGGCACTGCGCGTTCGCATCGTCGCGCCCATTCCGGGTAAGGCCGCCGTTGGCATCGAGGTTCCGAACAAGAGCCGCGAGAAGGTCTTCATCAAGGAGATCCTCGCCGACGACGCGTTCCGCAAGGGCCGCGCGAAGCTCCCCATGGCGCTCGGTAAGGACATCGAAGGTGGCCCGGCGGTCGTCGATCTGGCGCGCATGCCGCACTTGCTCGTCGCCGGCACGACCGGCTCCGGTAAGTCCGTCGCCGTCAACGCGATGATCTCGTCGCTGCTCTATCACTGCAGCCCCGAGGACGTCCGCATGATCATGGTGGACCCGAAGATGCTCGAGCTCTCGATCTACGAGGGCGTCCCGCATCTCCTCCTGCCGGTCGTGACGGATCCCAAGAAGGCAAACCTCGCGCTGCGCTGGGCCGTCGAGGAGATGGAGCGCCGCTACGATCTGCTCGCGAACATGGGCGTGCGTGACATCACCACGTTCAACGAGAAGGTCGGCAAGCAGATGGCAAAGCTCGAGGCCGACAAGCTTCGCGCCGCTGCCGATGCTGCCGCGGCCGCGCTCGTCGACGACGTGAACCGCGCCGTCGATTCCGCGTCGCCCGAGGAAGCGGATGCACGCGAGAAGCTCGTGACCGCCCCGCCCCACCGTCTGCCGTACATCGTCGTCGTGATCGACGAGTTCGCGGACCTCATGATGTGCGCGCCGAAGGAAGTCGAGACGTCCGTCGCGCGCATCGCGCAGAAGGCGCGCGCCGCCGGCATCCACCTGATCCTCGCGACGCAGCGTCCGTCGGTCGACGTCATCACGGGTCTCATCAAGGCGAACTTCCCGTCGCGCATCGCATTCCACGTCACGTCGAAGATCGACTCGCGCACCATCCTCGATCAGAACGGCGCCGAAGCGCTCCTCGGCGCGGGCGACATGCTGTTCTCCGATCGCGGTGGCGCTCCGCAGCGTCTCCACGGCTGCTACGTCGACGAGGAAGAGATCCATCGCGTCGTCGAGTTCCTGAAGACGCAGGGCCGCCCTGTCTACAACCTCGACATCCTCAAGCCGCGGGACGAAGAAGGCGAAGGCGGCGGCGACGCGGGCTCGGGGATGCCGCAGGGCAAGTCCGACGACGATATGTACGACAAGGCCGTGTACATCGTCACGACCACGCGCAACGCGTCTATCTCCTGGGTCCAGCGTCAGCTGCGCATCGGTTACAACCGCGCCGCGCGTCTCGTCGAGGAGATGGAGAAGCAAGGCGTGGTCTCGCCGCCGGATCACACGAACAAGCGCGAAGTGCTCGTCGCTGCCGCGTAGGTCGTTCCCGCGCCGATGCACGCAGGTGCCGGCGTGGACGAGCAGGCGCCTCGCTACTCCTCGACGGGGGTGCGCGCGACTCGCGTTGCTTTCTTGCCGCGCAGGCGGAACAGACACTCGCGCGCCCAGGTGATCGATTGCGTGGCTGCTTCGTCGCCTTGCACCTCGGGCATCGGACGCGGCTCGAGCTGCTCGATGGCGACGGTCATGCTGTCGACGCACGAGATCGTTCGACACGCACACGCGCGGCCGTGCAGCTCGCTCGCGATCTTTTGCCAGCTCGCGAGATCGAAGCGCAGCGCTACGTCGAGCTTGGGGGCCTGTTGCACGTCCGGATCGGGATCGAACGCCCACGGCGGATCGTCGAGTCGCGGCGGACAGAAGCGGCCAGTGGCCTCGCACGCCTCGAGCGACGCGATGAACCGCCGGCGCACCGCGAGATCGGCGGTCGCGAGGCGGAGGCGATCATCCGTGCCGTCTTTGGCCTCGAGCTCCGTGACGAGCGCTTCCCCGCGAGCTTCTGCGCCGCGCTCGGCGATCAGCGCCTTCTGCAGATCCGCGGTGCCATACGTCGGGCGGTACAGCACTTCATCCGCGAGCTGGCCGGTCGGCTGGATGTCGGGCGAGCCGCTCCGCGTTTGCGTGCCAGGGCCGGGGCAGCCAGCGAGCGCGAGGAATGGCACGACCCGCAGGATCGGTCTCATCCGTCGTAGCGTATCGAACGCTCGACCGTGCTACCACCTTGGACGTCAAGGACTTCCTGGACCATGAATCGTCGGGCAGCGCCGTGCGTCGAAAGCAGCATGGTGCCTGTTGGGCACACGGAAAGTAGCTAGACCATGGACCTCATCGGACTTCTCACTCGTTCGTTCCTCGCGCTCTCCAACCCGCAACCCACCGCACCTGCCGTGCAGCACGTGGTGGCGGCGCCGGTGTTCATGCAAGCGGGCGCCACCGCGACCGTGTCCGCTGCTGACGCCGTGGACAAGGTCCAGAAGTTCTACGCCGACATCAAGCAGGTCAGCGCGCTGTTCCGCCAGTCGGTGACGTACGACACGTTCGGCAGCACCAAGACGAGCGATGGTTCGCTGTACATCCAGAAGCCCGGCAAGATGCGCTGGGACTACGTCGAGAAGAAGAAGGACAAAGTCGTCACCAAGAAGTCCTTCATCTCCAACGGCAACTACCTCTACATGGTCGAGCACGACAACAAGCAGGTCGTGAAGAAGAACCTGCAGAACGATCTCATGCCCGTCGCGGTGTCGTTCCTCTACGGCAAGGGCGACCTCAAGGCAGAGTTCAACGCCTCGCTCGACACGAGCGGCAAGTACGGCACCAAAGAGGATGTCGTGTTGAAGCTCGTGCCGAAGAAGCCGTCGGCGCAGTACAAGGCGCTGTTCCTCGTCGCGAGCACCAAGGACTTCCACGTCTCGCAGTCGATCATCGTCGACTCGTCGAACAACGTGAACCACTTCCGCTTCTTCACGCCGGACTTCGAGAAGCCCATCAAGGAGACGTGGTTCGAGTTCGACGAGAAGAGCGTGAAGAACTACCGCATCGTCGACGCGGACGCGCAAGGCAGCGGTGCGCCGGCCGACGTGAAGAACGCTCCGCCCGCGCCGATTCCCGCGCCCACCAAGTAGTCCCGAACTAACAGTTAGGACTTGCGCACGCCGCAGAACGGCGCCGCGAACGTTCCGCTGATCGAGACCTTCTTGCCGGTGTACGCACCCGCGTTCGGCGTGAACACCACCGGCGCGCGCACGCAGATCTGCATCGTCTCGCCGACCGTCTCCGTCGGCTTGTCGAGCGTGATCGTGCCCTCGATCTGCGTGAACGCGTCGATGCCCACGCCGGGCATCTCTCCGTGCCACGCGCGCACGTTGATCTCGTTCTCCTGCGGCGTGCGGCTCCCGGTGAGCGCCTCTTCGCACGTGGCCTTGTCGTGGTTGTAGAGCTGGACCATCGGCGTGCGATAGCTGCCGCTCTCCATGATCACGCTCGTGCCATGCACGAGACCTTCGAGTGGCGCTCCGTCGACGAGCACCGCGAGCGGACCACATGGCCCGGTGAGATCGATCGCGGGCTTCTCGGCCGGTTTGTCCTCGGGAGCCTTGTCCTTCTTGCTGCACGCCGAGAGGGCGAGAACGACGAGTGCGATGCGGAGCATCTCTCCATCATACACACTCGCCGTTCGAAGTGGAAGCGGCGCGATCGAGCACATGCGATGATCGGTCCATGGCGGAGCGCCCGCTGCTCATCTTCGTCAGCGACATTCACCTGACCGATCGCCTGCACGGCAACGCGGTCAGCAAAGCGGATCAGTTCGCGCGCTTCTGGACGCGCATCCAAGCCGCGCGCGGATCGCGACCGGCCGAGCTGTGCATCGTCGGCGATCTGTTCGATCTCGTGCGCTCGCCCTCGTGGTTTGAAGGACGCGCGCGCCCCTATCACGGCGCGAGCGCGAACTCGGTCGTGAAGAACGTCGAGCAGATCGTCACGGAGACCATCCAGCGCGAGTCCGGTTTCTTCGAGGCGATTCGCACGAAGGTGCAGAGCGGCGAGCTCGTGGTGCACTACGTCGTCGGCAACCACGATCGCTTGCTGCACACGGCACCCACGGCGCGCAAAGCGGTCGCGCGAGCGCTGCTCGGCAAGGACGACATCCCGCTGCACACGATCCTCGAGTTCCCCGAGCACGGCGTCGTCGCATATCACGGCAACTCCGGCGACCCGATCAACGCGAGCCCCGACGGTGACGCGACGATCGGCGACGCGATCGGCAGCGAGCTCATCCTCAAGTTCCCGCGCAAGCTGCGCGCGATGGTCGGCGAGGATCATCCCGGCGTCGAAGCCGTCGACGACATCGACGACGTGCGACCGGTGTACGCCGTTCCCGCGTGGGTGCGCCAGCAGAGCGTCATGCGGCGCGAGCTGCTGCGTCCGATGTCGCAAGTCTGGTCGGACGTCGTCGACGAGTTTCTGTCAAACGACTTCGTGAAGGACTGGCTGAAGAAGGAGCGTAAGACGTTCTCGCTGGATCTCGGCAAAAAGCTCCGCCTCCTCCTCGAGCTCTCGCGCAACAAGATCATGGCGCACGGCTCCGACGAGCGGCTCACGCAGATCTACAAGTACATCCAGCATTCCTTCGACGGAAAGATGTCGACGCTCGCCGCGAACGAGCTCCAGAAGCGACGCGGTTATCGCTTCGTGGTGAACGGGCACTCGCACTTTCCGTCGATGCAGCCGCTCGGCGTGATCGATGGAAAGCCGGCCGTGTACTTCAACACCGGCACGTGGCGTGCTGTGCATCAGATCGGACATGACCTGGGTGGTCGACCCAGCTTTCTCGCGTACGACGCGATGACGTATGTCGTGTTCTTTCCGACCGGCGACGCGCTCGGTCGCGAGTACGAGTGGTGGACGGGCGCGATGGTCGCTAGAAGTTGATCTCGCCCGAGATCGCGATCTGCGCGGTCGGATCTTCGTCCTCGTCGGCGGGCAGCGCCGTCAGCTCGATCGTCTCGAGCCCGTCGTCGTACGGAAGCACCTCGGTGTCTTGCGCAACGAACTGCAGCGTCTCGAGCGCGTCCTGATCGTCGTCGTTCATGTCCATGCGCCGATGCGATCGGAGTGCCACTCGCAACTACGTGATCCGAGGCGCTCCCCGGTGGAGACAACCGGTGACGTGAGGGCCGTGCTCGTAGACCGCACTCTCATGGCTAATCGAATGGCCACGAGGGTTTGCACGTCGTGCGCACGCTGGCTAAGGTCGCCTCGATGCTGCGCCCGCACTCGCGTCACAAGCCCAAGGGCCCGGTCGTTCTTGTCGTGATGGATGGCGTGGGGCGCGGCGCAGGTGACGAGGCCGATGCGGTCACGATCGCCTCCACGCCCACGCTCGATCGCTTGTGGGTCCCCGGTGCTCGCGCGGAGCTGCGCGCGCATGGCCGCGCGGTCGGCCTGCCGAGCGACGACGACATGGGGAACAGCGAGGTCGGCCACAACGCGCTCGGTGCGGGCAAGGTCTACGCGCAAGGGGCCAAGCTCGTGAACGCGGCGATCGCGAGCGGCTCGATGTTCGAGGGAGCGACGTGGACCTCGATCATCGAGCGCGGCGCGCGCGGCGGCGCGGTGCACTTCCTCGGCCTCCTGTCCGACGGCAACGTGCACAGCCACCTCGATCACCTCGAGGCGATGCTCGGCCGCGCCGCGAGCGCGGGATGCAAGCGCCTCTACGTGCACGCGCTGCTCGACGGTCGCGACGTGCCACCGACGAGCGCGCTCGAGTACATCGATCGCACCGAGCGGTTCCTCGCGACCCTACGAACCGCCGGCGTGGACGCGCGCATCGTCAGCGGCGGCGGCCGCATGAAGATCACGATGGACCGCTACGAAGCGGACTGGCCGATGGTGGAGCGTGGCTGGCACACGCATGTCCTCGCGGATCAGCGCACGTTCTCGTCGGCGACCGAGGCCGTGAACACGCTGCGCGCGGAGCACCCGGGCATCATCGATCAGGATCTCCCACCGTTCTGCGTTGCACCGGTCGCCCCGATGGAGAGCGGCGACGCGGTCGTGATGTTCAACTTCCGCGGCGATCGCGCGATCGAGATCTCGCGCGCGTTCGACGACAGGATGTTCGGAAAGTTCGAACGCGTGCGAAAGCCCGACGTCTTCTACTGCGGGATGATGGAGTACGACGGCGACATGCACATCCCGGCGCACTACTTGGTGACGCCGCCCGCGATCGAGCGGCCGATGGGCGAGATCCTGTCGAGCGCGCACGTCACGCAGCTCGCGATCTCGGAGACACAGAAGTACGGCCACGTGACGTACTTCTGGAACGGCAACCGCAGCGGCATGTTCGATGACGGCACGGAGACGTACATCGAGATCCCATCGGACAACGTCCCGTTCGAGGAGCGGCCGTGGATGAAAGCGGCGGAGATCACGGATCGCTTGATCGACGAGCTCCGGACCGGGCGCCACGCGTTCGCGCGCGTCAACTACGCGAACGGCGACATGGTCGGCCACACGGGGTCGTTCGACGCCACCGTGATCGCGATCGAGACCGTGGATCTCCAGCTCGCTCGCCTCGCGAAGGTGGTCACGGAGCTACAAGGAATCCTTGTAGTTACGGCAGATCACGGCAACGCAGACGAGATGTTCCAGCGCGACAAGAAGGGGCGCGTCATGCGCGAGGCTTCGTCGGGCGCGCCCGTCGTTAAAACGAGTCACACGTTGAACCCCGTGCCATTCTTGATCGACGATTCAGGGCGCGGTGACCGTTATGAAATCGATCCCGAGCGTGCAGCCACGGCGGGCATCGCCAATGTCACCGCTACCTGCATCGAGCTTCTCGGCTACGAGCCACCCGATGACCTGGAACCGTCGATCTTGAGGTTTCGCTGATGTCCCAAACGTCCACCAGCACCAAAGCGCTCATCGGCGCCCTCCTCGCCGGCAGCGTCGGCATCATCATCTTCTTGTTCGTTCACCTCTCGGCTGATCCGAACAAGCCCGTCTCCATCGGCGCGCAAAAAGCCGCGGCGTGCACGAAGGGCGAGAAGTGTCTGCCCGACGTTCGCTTCATCGACACCAACGGCACCGTGTACACGCACGAGCAGCTCAAGGGCAACGTGGTCGTCGTGAACTTCTGGGCCACGTGGTGCAAGCCCTGCCAGAAGGAGATTCCGGCGTTCTCGCGCGTCTACGACAAGTACAAGCCGCGCGGCGTCGTGTTCCTCGGTGTGCTGACCGGTGATCAAGCGTCGGCCGACGAGCTGCTCAACTTCGCGTCGGACAACGAGATGACGTATCCGATCGTTCGCGAGAATAGCGACATCCGCATGTCGTTCATCGACGACATGGACAACTTGCCCACCACGCTGATCTTCGATCGCGCGGGCAAGCAGATCTATGGCCGCGCGGGCGGCCTCAGCGAGCAGCGCCTCAGCGAGCTGCTCGAGCCCGCCGTCGCCCAGAAGTAAGGACAGGCGCGGTAGAGGACGCGGTAGAGGACGCGCCCACGTCCCGGCTCGTCCAACCACTACCCGTTGTAGCGAGGAGTGCCAAAGTACGAGCAATGCTCACGGAGCTATGGATCCTGCTCGCGCTGGTGGTGTTCAACGGGTTGTTTGCGGGAGCCGAGATCGCGATCCTCACGGCGAGCAAGGCAAAGCTCCAGCGCGGGATCGGCGAGAAGAATCGCAACGCGCTCGCGGTAGAAGCCCTGCGCCAGCGGCCCGAGCGCTTTCTCGCGACGGTGCAGATCGGGATCACCGTGATTGGCGCCGCCGCGGGCGCGTTCGGTGGCTCGACGATCGCCGAGGATCTCGCGCCGTACCTCGAACCCGCGCTCGGTCTCAGCGCGGGCAAAGTCGCGCTCGTGATCGTCGTCGCGTCGATCGCGTTTCTGTCGCTCGTCCTCGGCGAGCTCGTGCCCAAGTCGCTCGCGCTGCGCTACGCAGATCGCTACGCGTTCCTGATCGGACGCCCGCTGCTCGGCCTCTCCCGCGTGATGCGTCCGCTCGTGTGGTTTCTCACCGCGTGCTCGAACGTCGTGCTGCGCTTCTTCGGTGATCGCACGTCGTTCGTCGAAGCACGCATGTCGCGCGACGAGCTTCGCGAGATGGTCGTGCAAGCGGCGAAGACCGGCTCCGTCGACGAGCGCTCCGGCGAGCTCGCCGCTCGCGCCCTCGACATGGGTGATGTCACCGTCGCGGAGGTCATGGTGCGCCGCGAGAAGATCGTCGCGATTCCGCACGACGCCACCGCCGAAGAAGTGCAGCGCATGTTCCTCGAGGAAGGACGCAGCCGCATGCCGGTGTACGAGCGCGATCTCGATCGCGTCATCGGCTATGTCACCGCGCGCGACGTGCTCGCCCTCGCGTGGGAGAGCAACCTGATCGCGTTCGCGGACATCATTCGTCCGCTGTTGTTCGTGTCGCTCACCGGGCGGGCATCCACGGTGCTACGCGAGATGCAGGTCAAGCGCATGCAGATCGCGATCGTCGTCGACGAACATGGCGGTACCGCGGGCCTCGTCACCGTCGAGGATCTCGTCGAGGAGATCGTCGGCGACATCTTTGGCGAGAACGAGTTACCGGAGGCCGAGCTCCACCTCGAGGCGGATGGCAGCGCCGTCGTGCCGGCGTGGATGCCCACGCGTAAGGTCAACCGCGCTCTCGGAACCGCGCTGCCGATCGCGCGCGAATCGACGACGATCGCGGGCCTGTGCATGGCGCTCGCGCTACTCGTGCCACCCGTCGGCACGAAGATGTCCTCGCCCGACGGCACGATGCTCGAGATCGTCGACGCATCACCGCGGCGCGTACGTACCGTGCGCATCCGTCCATCGGTGCGGCCGCAGCGCGGCGACAACGACGAGCTGCGTGCCTGACCCCCAGGATCACTTCGTTTGACAGACGTCGTCTGTTCAAACTTCAGTTGGTTCTCGGGGTTAGAAGCGACGGAACGCGGTGAACTGACGGTCGATGCGTTGGCGCTGACCGTTGGTGAACGAGTTCATGCACGCGTCGTCGGTCGCATCCATGAAGTTGCGAACGGGATCCATGCTGTCGTCGTCGCCGCAGGTGTCGCGACCGATGGGGCAACCGAACGCGGGCGCGTTGGTCGCAGGCGTGTCGTCGACCAGATCGCCGTGGTCGCCGCAGGCCGTTTGATACGTGTGATAGAGGCCGAGCCAGTGCCCGACCTGGTGAACCGCTTGGTCGCCGAGGTTGTACGGCGTCGAGGAGCCGCCCGGCATCGCCGAGTGCAGCATCACGACACCATCGAGGTTCGGCGCGGCCGAGTAGTCCACCGGGAACGTCGCGTAGCCGACGAAGCCCGAGCCCGGCTCGGCGGTGTAGATGTTGAGGTCACGGGCAGCGCCTTTGCGCAGCGCGAACTTCGCTGCCTTCTCTGCGGCGGAGCCCGGCGCCATCGCGAACCACGTGTTGCTCGCGGTGCGATCGATCGACGCGATGCGGAACGAGAAGCCCGCCTCGTGGAAGGCGCCGTTCAGGACGCGGATCTGCTCGCCGAGCGCGCTGTCGGCGACGTCTCCGATCGAGCCGTCTCGCGTGATCACGTGGAAGTACACGTCGATCACCGCGCCGGTCTTTGCCTCGCGAACGGGCATGCGCGCCGTTTGCTGCTCGACCGACATCTTCCCGGCGCTCGAGGGCTCGTGCGTTCCGCAGAACAGCTCCGAGTGATCCATCTCGTAGATGTCCACGCCATCCTCCGTGACCGCCTGCGCTTGGCAGGCCGCCAGCCCGAAGGCGGCGAGGGTCAGGAAGACACGGCGCGACATGTGCGGCGGATAGTGCACCGGGTGGACCAACCGTGGGGCCCGGTAACACCCTGGAATCCGCTAGCCGAACCGATAGGTCGAGGCGTCAGGCAAGTGGGGTGGCCATGCCAGCCGTTTGGGGCACCAGGGGCGGAAGCCTGGATGTGGTAGGGTGCGCTCTGGCCCTCATGTTTCGGATTCGTCAATCGTATCGAGAGGATGTGGAACAGGTACTGGCGGTCGCGGAGCACCTCGACACGGTCAACCTGCCTGCCGAGCGGACCCACATCGAGAAGATCCTCGCGCTGTCAGAGAAGTCGTTCGCGGCCGAGGTGCCGGTGATCGACCGCGAGTTCCTGTTCGTCCTGGAAGACCTGTCCAAGAAGAAGATCATCGGGACGTCGATGATCTACGCGCAGCACGGGACCAAGCGCGCGCCCCACATCTTCTTCCGTGTCGAGAACGACGAGCGCTACTCGATGACGCTCGACAAGCACATGGTCCATCAGACCCTGCGCATCGGCTACAACTACTCGGGTCCCACCGAGATCGGCGGGCTTATCTTGTTGCCCGAGTACCGGCGCAACACGGATGGACTCGGCAAGGCGCTCTCGTACGTGCGGTTCCTGTTCATCCGCATGCACCGTCCGCTGTTCCGCTCGAAGATCCTGTCCGAGCTGTTGCCGCCGCTCGAGCCCGACGGAACGTCGAGGCTGTGGGAGGCGCTCGGCCGCAAGTTCACCGGGCTCTCGTATCAAGAAGCGGATCTGATCAGTAAGGACAACAAAGAGTTCATCCACGCGCTGTTCCCCGACGATCCGATCCACACCGAGCTCTTGCCCGACGACGTGCAGAAGATCATCGGGCAAGTGGGGCCGGAGACGCGCGCGGTGGAAGGGATGTTGCGACGGATCGGCTTCGAGTACGCCGGGCAGATCGATCCGTTCGACGGTGGCCCGCATTTCTGCGCTGCTACCGACGAGATCACGCTCGTGCGCGACGCGGCCGAAGTGGAGATCAAGACCGTCGAAGGCGTCGACGTCGAGCGGCCGTGGGCCGTACTCGCCGTGCAAGGCGGCTCGGTGAAGCCACAGTTCCGAGCGATCAACACGCGCGTGATTCCGATGGAGGGTGGTGCGATCGGCATCACCGCGGATGCGCGGCAGAGGCTCGCCGTCGAGGACGGCCAGAAGGTATGGCGCATCTTCGGCTGATCGCGCTCGCACTCGTCGCCGCGTGCGGGCAAGCCGGAGCGCAAGCAAACGCCGCGGCGTCGGGCATCACACCGCCCGCGGGTTGGCAGGCATTGCCCGAGGTCGCGCGCGCTGCGGCCGATGCCGCGAAAGGCGATGGCGTCACCGTCGCGGGCAGTGAAGCGTGGGGCGACCCCGCACGGGGCTGCTACGGCGTGTGGCTGAAGGTGTCGGGCACCGGAGTGTCCGCGGAGCAAGTGCTCGCCGGGATCGCGAGCGAAGCGGCCGAGACCAAGATCGAGATCAAAGACATCGTCAAGCCGGCGGCGAGCGACGGCAACGGCATCGTCGCCTTCGCGTTCGACACGGCGAGCTACACGGGCCGCATGCGCGCGCGCATCGAGAGTGGAAGCCTGACCGCGCTCGCGTGCTTCGCGAACGAGCGAGAACGCGTCGGGTGCGATGCCGCATGCACCACGCTGCTCGGAGCGCTTCCGTGAAGCAGGCGCTGCTCGCGCTCGCGCTCGTGATGGCGAGCCACGCGCACGCGGATCCGCCCCGCGAGCGCCTCGAGCTGCCCAACCAGACGCTCACCGACGGCACGCGGATTCCGCTCACGCCGATCACGATCCAGCAGACGCCGGACCGCGACTCGCGCTCCACGATGATCGGCGGCGGCATCGTGGTGCTCGCCGCGATCTTCTGGTGGAACCGCAAGCGCCGAGAGCAATTCGATCGTACCGACGCACGCGACGCGACGCCCGACTCGCGAGATGATGACTCCGACGATCTGCAGGCCGCCGCGCGCGGTGACAACAAGGACGACGAATGACCGACGAGCAATCCACGCCCTCGCAGAATGCAGAGCCGATCCTCATCGTCGACGACGAGAAGAATATTCGGCGGACGCTTCGCATGGTCCTCGAGAGTGAAGGCCACGTCGTTCACGAGGCCGGCTCGATCGCCGAGGCGCAGACCGTTCTCGATCGCGAGTCGGTCGATCTGATCCTCCTCGACGTGAAGCTCGGCGATGACAACGGCCTCGAGCTCTTGCGCACCATCAAGAGCCGCGGCGAGGACGGCATGTCGTCGCGCACGTCGGAGATTCCGGTCGTGATGATCAGCGGTCACGCGACGATCGAGGATGCCGTCGCGGCAACGCGGCTCGGCGCGTTCGACTTCATGGAGAAGCCGCTCGATCGCCACCGCGTGGTGGTCACGGCGCGCAACGCGCTCGAGCGCCGCAAGATGTGGAAGGAGGTCCACGATCTCCGTCGCGCTGTCGACGCGCGCTGGGAGCTGATGGGCAACACGCCGGTCATGCAGGATCTCCGACGGCAGATCGCCAAGGTCGCGCCGACGCGCAGCCGCGTGTTGATCACGGGCGAGTCGGGAACGGGCAAGGAGCTCATCGCGCGCGCGATCCACCGCAACAGCGCGGTGAGCGCCGGCACGTTCGTGAAGGTCAACTGCGCGGCGATTCCGCCCGAGCTGATCGAGAGCGAGCTGTTCGGACACGAGCGCGGCGCGTTCACCGGCGCCATCGCCAAGAAGCGCGGTCTGTTCGAGGTGGCCGACGGCGGCACGATGTTCCTCGACGAGATCGGCGACATGACCTTGCCCGCGCAAGCCAAGGTGCTGCGCGTGCTGCAGACCGGCGAGTTCACGCGCGTCGGCGGCGAGAAGTCGATGCGCACCGATTGCCGTGTCGTCGCCGCGACGAACCGCGATCTCGAGCAGATGGTGAAGGACGGCCAGTTCCGTGAGGACCTGTACTTCCGTCTGAACGTGGTGCCGATCCGCTCGCCGGATCTGAAGGAGCGCGCGGATGACGTGCCGCTCCTCGTCGAGTCGTTCGTGCGCGAGTGCTGCGACGAGAACGGCCTCGGCTACAAGCCCGTCGACGAAGCGGTGCTCGAGCGCCTCAAGCAGTACGACTGGCCGGGCAACGTTCGCGAGCTACGCAACGTCGTCGAGCGCTTGGTGATCATGTCCGACGAGGTGATCCGCGAGAAGGATCTGCCGCCGTACCTCGGTGGGCCGCGTCCAGCGGCGAGGAGCCACAGCGGGCCGGTCACCGCGATCGATCTCGGCCGCTATGCGGGCAAGTCCCTGCGCGAGTTTCGCGAAGAGGTCGAGTCCGAGTTCATTCGGATCCGGCTCGCCGAGTTCGACTGGAACATCTCGCGCACGGCGCAGGCCCTCGGCATCGAGCGGACCAACTTGCACAAGAAGCTCCGCGCGTTGGGCATTCACCGCGGTGAAGGTTCGACCACCAGCGGCGACCACGATTGAACCTGCGACTCGCCAACCGTTTTACCGTCCGGACTCCCACAAAATGAAACACCTCGGATTTCTTCTCCTCGCGGTAACTGCGATCGGCTGTGGCAAGAAGGGTGGCGATGGCGCCGCCGCGAAGCCCATCGATGTTGCAGCGGTGAACGCCGCCGTCCCTGCATCGCTCAAGGACAAGCTTGTCTTCGAGGAGCGCAAGATCGAAGAGGAGCGCGGCAACAGCAAGACCGTCTACACCGTCGCTGCGCCCAAGGATTGGGGCCCTGGCTTCAAGGGCTTCGCGCAGCTCAAGCCCGACGACAAGAACGGCGACAGCTTCATGACGAAGTTCAACGTCGGCACGAACTGCAACGGTGCGTGCAAGCCCAAGGACTGGCAGGCGGTCGTCAGCAAGGTGTACGCGGACTACCTGAACGGAACCGTCATCAAGGACGAGAAGGGCAAGAACAGCCGCACCATCATCGCGCGAGTGGGTGATCGGACCATCGTCGTGGTGGCATCGTGGGAAGACGGCGCGAGCAAGTACAAGTCGTGCGACGCCGCGCTCGACAAGGTGTGGGCCGAGGCGGCCCCTGCGTTCGAGAAGGCCTGCCAGGTCGTGAACATCAGCGGCGACGACTGATCCGTTCTAAGCTCCGCGGCATGGCCGAGCCGCTTCACGACCGCGAGCCACCGCACGTACCGCTGGCGAACCAACCCACTCGCGGACACTGGCTGCGCTACGGCGAGGGCCACGGCCTCGGCGCGCGCTTCTGGTTGAAGCGCGACGATCACACGGGCAGCGAGCTGATGGGCAACAAGGTCCGCAAGCTCGAGTACCTGATGGCCGAAGCGCTCGCACGAGAAGCCACGCACGTCATCACGTGTGGCGGCGAGCAATCCAACCACGCGCGCGCGACGGCGTTCGCCGCGGCGCAGCTCGGCATGAACAGCGTGCTGATCCTGCGCACGGATGATCCGGCGTCGCCGCCCTCGCCCACCGGCAACATCCTCCTCGATCAGCTCGTCGGTGCGCAGATCGTCTGGATCTCGCGTCCCGCGTGGCGCGAGCGCGAGCAGCTCCTCGCCGCCGAGGCCGAGAAGGTGCGTGCTGCCGGTGGCCGCCCGTATGTGGTGCCCGAGGGTGGCTCCAACGCGCTCGGATCGTGGGGCTACATCCGCGCGATGCGCGAGCTCGCGTCGGACCTCGCGGGGATCGCATCGCCGTCCACTCCAGCGACGATCGTGTACGCGTGTGGATCGGGCGGTACCGGCGCGGGCCTCATCATGGGCGCGAAGCTGTTGCGCCTCGCCGAGCGCGGCATTCGCGTCGCGGGCGTCAACGTCTGTGACGATCGCGCATATTTTGTCGCAGCGATCTCCAAGATCTGCGCGGAGGCAGAAGCGCGATGGCACGTCGGCGCGAACGTCACCGAAGCCGACATCGATATCGTCGACGGTCATGTCGGCCTCGGCTATGCGAAGTCACGCCCCGAGGAGCTCGCCACCATTCGCGACCTCGCGCGGAGCGATGGTGTGGTCCTCGATCCCGTGTACACGGGCAAAGCGTTTCACGGTGTGGTGACCGAGCTGCGACGCGATCCAGATCGCTTCGGGTCGACGGTCGCCTTCGTACACACCGGCGGCATGTTCGGATTGTTCGGCCCCACCCCGATCGCGGAGGTTCTATGAAGCACGCACTCGTATCGCTCGCGATGATCTCCCTGCTCGCGGGCACGGCGGCCGCCGAGAAGAAGTCACTGCGCACCGCGTACATCGCGTCGGGAGTTGGCACCGGGGTGTCGAGCGCGCTGTTTCTCACCGCATTCTTCGTCGGCGAGAAGAATGGCGACGTGAACATGCCGCTGCTCTACACGGGCCTCGGCTCCGGTGTCATCACACCGTCGCTCGGCGAGTTTTACGTCGGCAAGTACCTCACGGTCGGCATGGGCCTACGCGTGGCAGCGGGCTTGCTCGCGACGTATGGCGTCCTCGGTAACAGCCAAGAGGTTCGCTGCAACAACACCGTCGAGGTGACGACCTGTAAGAACCTCGCTCAGAACGCGTACCTGTTCATCGGCCTCGCCGGCATCATCTTCGTCGGCGGCGCGGCCTGGGACATCCAGGCGCTCCCCGATCACGTCGAGGAGTACAACTCGCGAGGCGCGGGCTTCGCGCTCGCACCCACGCTGTTGCCGACGAGCTCCGGCGACTCGGCCTTCGGTCTCGCGGCGATGGGCACGTTTTAGTCAGAAAGAATGACGTCGCCGCGTCGCGTGTTAATGCTGATGTGGTGCGTGTCTTTGTAGCGCTCGCGATGATCGCGACCCTCGCCGGGTCCGTGTCGGCGAAGGTGTGGCCGACGCCCGCTGCGGGAGACAGCGCGAGCGGCGGCCCCGAGATCTTGTTCACGTTCGACGATGGGCCGAACCCGACGCAGACGCCCAAGGTGCTCGACATCTTGAAGAAGCACGACATCAAGGCCGTGTTCTTCCTCGTCGGAGAGATGGTCGACACCAAGAACAAGAACGTCCCGAAGATCCTCGCGCGCATGATCAAGGAAGGTCACGTGCTCGCGAACCACACGATGACGCACAAGGATCTGTGCCGCGTGAACGAGGACAAAGGCGCCGCCGAGATCGACGGTGGTCACGACGCGATCGTGAAGGTGGCGGGCGTGACGCCGCTGTGGTTCCGCGCACCGTTCGGCGTGCGCTGCGAGCGGATCGAGGGATTGCTCGAGGCGCGCGGCATCCAGCACATGCACTGGGATCTCGATCCGCAGGAGTGGAAGCACGGCGACAAGGCCAAGGTCGTGAGCTACGTCACCGGCCAGCTCGCGCGCGCGAAGGGGCGCAACGTCCTCCTGTTGCACGACATCCACGCCGTCACCGTCGACGCTCTCCCCGAGATTCTCGCGTGGATCTCCGCCGAGAACGAGCGTCGCAAGGGTACCGACAAGAAGCCGATTCGGATCGTGCAGGCGCCCGAGCTCGCGCGCGAAGCACTCTCACCCGGACTCGAGGCGTGGGCTCGCGAAACGCTCGACAGGATCGGCGACGTCCGCAAAGACCTCGCCCGCGTGTTGCCGTAGCATCGCAGCATGAAGTACCTGTGGCTCGTGCTCGTCGCTGCGTGCGGCGGTGATGACGAGCAGTTCGCGCCTGATGCCGGCGTCGTCGATGCCGCGATCGATGCGCCGCCAGACATGATGGGCATGCCGTCGATCGAGGGAACGCCCGTCAGCTCGTTCGAGACCACCTCGTGCTCGACGAGCGACGTGATCGCGCTCAGCGTGCAGATCGCCCAAGAGGTCGATTGCCTCATGCCGGGTCAGCTCGTGCCGTTCGCGGAGTCGCAGCGGATCGTGTTCGTGGGCGGCGCGGTGTTGCCGTACGTCTCGGCAGCCGCGCGCGCGGATCTCTACGCCGCCGTCGAAGCGGGCGGTGGAATGACGCTGCAGGTGACGTCCGCGTTTCGGACAGTCGTGCAGCAGTACCTCCTGCGTCGCTGGTTCGAGCTCTCACGCTGCGGCATCACCGCGGCCGCGCAGCCGGGCTCGTCCAACCACGAGAGCGGCCGCGCGCTCGACGTCTCCAACTACAGCCCGTGGATCTCGATCATGGGAGCACACCGGTGGTCGCATGACGTCCCGAACGACCCGGTGCACTTCGATCACCTCGCGTCGCCGGACATCCGTGGCGCGGACGTGCTCGCGTTCCAGCGCCTGTGGAACAAGAACGCGCCCGACGACCCGATCGCCGAGGACGGCATCTACGGACCGGCGACGGCCGCGCGCGTGCAACGCGCACCGGCGGAAGGCTTTGGCATCGGCGCGTCGTGCGCGTCGACGATGCGCGCGGTTATTGGATCGTGACGATCTGCTCGGTCCACTGCGCGATGTGATTGCCCTGCGAGAGGTTCTGGAACGGCAGGCGAATCGCGGGGCCCGACGCTGGCATGCCTTGCGCTGCGCGCTCCGGGTAGAACGGCGCGAGCCACAGCTGCGGCTTCTGACCGGGGAAGTTCGAGCGCACGCCGAACGCGCGACGTGACGCGACCGTGAACCAGATGACCTTCTCGCTCGTCGACGCGCTCGTCGGTTCCATCGTGATAAACGGCGTCCACTTCGGCCACGAGTTATACGTGCCAGCGATCTCCGCTTCGCTCAGGTGAATGCGCGTGCCGGTGCCGTCGGCCTTGGTGACCCACATCTGCGCGTTCGGGTTGTCGTAGCTGTCTCCGCCCGTCGCCTGGTTGTAGAGGATCCACTCGTTGTCAGGCGAGAACGACGGGTAGTACGGGAACGTCGTCCCCGAAGGCTCGACGAGCGTGCGTGGCGCACCGACCGTCTTGGTCGTGGTGTCGTACTCGAACACGAGCAAGCGGCTCGCGTTCGCCCACACCTCGCTGCCACCGCCGACCTGCGTCGCGACGATCTGCTTTCCATCCGCGCTGACATCGGGATGCGAGATGCGCGCGGCGGTGTACAGCGGCGTGCGCGCCTGCGTCGCGAGGTCGGTGCGATACAAGCCCGACGTGCTCGTCGTGAACATGTCCGTGTTGCTCGGGTGAATCGCGGCGAAGTTCCACTGCTGCGTGTTGTCGGTGAGCTGCTTGGTCAGCGTGGAGACGAGGATCGAGTTGCCGTAGTTCAGGTTGTCGCCGTTCTGGCGGTACGCGACGACGGTCCCGTCGCGCGACACCGCGTGGCAACCAACGCACCCGGTCTGTCCGGCCTGCGGATAGAACTGCTCCGCGGGCACGCCCGGCGTGGCCATGTCGTAGCGGTAGATGTACGCGGTCGTGCCGTCCGTCGTGTTCCACCAGTAGACGCCGCCTTTCACTTCTTGGGCGGCGATGCGCACCTGCTCCTTGCCCTCGATGAACGTGCTCGGCGATGCGGTGTGCAGGCCGCGAACGCGGATCGTCAGGTCCACGCCGCGCGCTCCGCTCGACAGCGACTTCCAGTACTCGTCGGCGAGCGTGGTCCACGTCGCGGCGCCCATCGAGCTCACGTAGGTCTTGATCGTGACGTAGCCACCGCTCAGCGTGAGCTCGTAGCGATCCTTGGCGGCGTCGCGCCAGTGCACGTCCATCTCGCCGATGTTCGGCGGGATCATCGCGTTCGCTGGCGGGTACGCGAGCTGGATCGTGCCGCTCGAGTCGAGCGTGGCAGCGCCGAACAAGCCGGCGGTCGAGGGATCCGCGGTGCCGGTCACCGTGCGCTCGACGAAGACCTCGAAGTCGCCCATACCGATCATGTCGGGAACGGTCGCGAGCACCTGGCCCGGGCCGGCCATGTCGCCGCTCGGAGTGATGGTCGCGTTCGCGATGCTGCCGAGCTGCGCCGGCACGATCTCGAACGTCGCCTCGTCGGTGACGTCCTCGCGGTTGCCGAGGTCGTCGATGATGATCGCGCGAACGGTCGAGGTCTCGGTGGTCCCGTCCGCCCAGTGGAGCTGCGGGGTGTCGACGACCACCATGAGTCGGGCCGTCGGGTTCGGCATGTCATCGCCGCCGTCATCCCCACGCTCTCCACATCCGACCGCGAGACCGGAGACCACCAGGAGTCCGAGCAAACTAACGCGCATGCGCGCGTGCACGAGCAAACCGCATGCCTCCGCCGATCTGGGTGCGATCATTCGCTACCCCACAGCGCCGAGATGCGATCGGCGGTGGAGACAAGTGTCCATAGGTTTCGTTGGCCTCGGCGTGTATGTCGTACATGCCGTTCGCCGACGAGGATTCACGAGCCCGGACCATAGCGAACGGTCTCTGCGATCACGTCCAGAAGGCCCGCGCGAACGAGCGATATATAACCAAACGCGAGCGCCGCGAGCGCCGCCACGACCGCGTGCGCGATCGACCGCAGCCGCACGCGGCGGCCAGCTCCTCGCGCCAGATCGAGCGCGGATCCCGACAGCCAGGTCATAGCGAGTGCACCCGCCGTCAGCTGCGCGACCGAGCCGGCAACAGGCATGTTCTGGATGTAGGCAATGGCGACCAGCAGCACGCCAAACGGCGCGAGGAACAGCACCTCGATCGGCGGCACGAGCGACGGAGCTCGACGTGCACGGACGATCGCCTCGACGAACGACGCGAGGAGCAGCACGGTCCCGAGCAGAAACGCGATCCACGCCGCGCCATAGAGCCGCGCTCGGAACTTTCCGCGTGCGACGGCGGCGAGGAGATCGTCGCGCAGCACGCGATCCGACGGCTCGAGGATCGGCAGCGCGTTCGCGAGATCGATCGCGAGCTTCCACTCGCCCGCCTCGATCGCGTTCCCCGCGCCGCCGCGGATCGCGATCGTCGCTTGCGGCGTCGTGGGCCACGTCGCCGCCACGCGCGCATACGCCGCTTGCGCGTCCGCGTGACGCCCCGTTCGCCGCAGCATCTCCGCGAGGAACAGCGCGGCATCCACCGCGCCGGGCCACGATGCGTTCGCCAGCGACGTCGCCTCGCCGACGACC
>JAEYYV010000019.1 GCA_023428295.1 Pseudomonadota bacterium | reverse complement strand
CGTCGTCTTGGCGCGCACGTGCCAGGGCTAGGGGCGGGTCGGCTCGACCGCCAACGCGATCGTCGCGAACAGCCACGTGCCCGTCTTGTGCGTCGAGGATCCCGCGCCGTGGCTCGCGTTCGCCAACAAGGAGCGCCCGCTGCGCATGCTCGTCGGCATCGACGACTCCGCCACCTGCGATCTCGGCATCCAATGGACGCACGCGCTGCGCAGCCGCGGCCCCGTCGATGTCACGGTCGGCGCCATCTACTATCCCGACGACGCCGCGGAGCACTACGGGGTGCGCGCGGACAACGTCGTCGATCGCGTCCCCGAAGTAGAGACGCTCATGACGCGCGACTTGCTCCGCCGCTTCGGTGGCGACCTCACCAACGTGCAAGCGCGCCCGCGCCGCGGCCTCGGCCGCATCGGCGATCACCTCCTCGAGCTCGCGACCGAAGAGAACATCGACGCGATCATCGTCGGCACGGGTCAGAAGACCGGCCTCGGCCGCCTCGGCTCCGTCTCCCCGGTCATCGTGAACGAAGCGCGCTGCTCCATCGTCTGCGTGCCGCCACAAGCGCAGGTCGCGACGACGACCGTCCCCAGCATTCGCACCACGCTCGTCGCGACCGACCTCTCGAGCTTCGCGAACCGCGCGGTCGCGTACGCGTTCGGCATCACGCCGCCCGACGGCACGGTGCACATCGTCCACGTGGTCAAAGCGGCCGCCGACGTCGACAAGGACGACATCACGCGCCAGCTCACCGCGCTCGCGCCCCTCGCTGCCACGCAGCAAGTGGTCACGCACGTCGTGGTCGGCGACGACGCAGCCGACGCGCTCGCCCAGACCGCCGCGCGTCACGGTGCGGACGTCCTCTGCATCTCGTCGCGCGGCCGCTCGGGCATCACGCGCGCGCTCGTCGGTTCGGTCGCGGATCGCTTGCTCCGCGCGACGCGCCTCCCGGTGCTCGTGCTCCGCCCCGCCTGAACTGGGGCCCGTCCCCATTCTCCGCACGAGTTGCCCAACGAATGGGGCCCGGCCCCTCTTGCTACCGCAGCTCGCGTCGCGCTTTGAGCTTGAGTAGACCGCGCACTTCGACCTGGCGGATGCGCTCGCGGGTCAGGTTCGTGATGGACCCGATCTCCTCGAGCGTCAGCGCACCTGCGTCTGCCACGTCGAGCGAACAGGTGTGCGTCATCTCCCACGGTTCGAGGTCCGGGAAGTTGATCTTGATCGATCCGGTCTCCGGGTTGATGTCCAGGTACAAGTGGTGCTTGCACGACACCCACGGGCACGGTCGCGCTTCCTGATTGCACTCCGCGCGTGTACGCGGCCGCTCGATCCCCTCGACGGGCGGGTACAGAAGCGCGCCCATCTGTAGCTCGGCACGCGTCACGCGCTTCATCGCGAAGGTCTTGCTGCGCGGCCGATCGCGCTTGGTGCGCGTTCGAACCTTACGGCTCACGCCCGGTGGCGTGTCCTCACCTGGCTCCGCGACGAGCTCGTTGCCGAGCGCACAACGTTGCTCCGCGGCGAGCTCGTCGTCGAGCGCACCACGTTGCTCCGCGGCGAGCTCGTCGTCGAGCGCACCACGAAGATCCATCACGCTTCCCCGCGCCAACCGCCGACGGCGTTCGTAGCCCGTCGCGTTGATCGCGACCGCCCTCCCATCGTCGACCGCTCTCCCATCCTCGACCGCCATCCCGTCGTCGACCCGCACCCCGTCGTCGACCGCCATCACGCCGGCGGCGCGCCCCGCCCACATCCCATTGTCGCCGCCTCGCATCCCTTCGTTGTCGCCCACCGCTTCGAGTACTTCGAGGATCACTGGCTCTTCGAGCTCGCCGTCGTTCATGGCTCTCCTCGGTTCCACGACCCACACACTCCCGGTCGCGTGACGCCACCTTAAAGAAGTCGCTATCGAAGTGACAAGTATCGGGCGGAGAAACAGCGCAGAAATTTTGCCCGAGGAGATCTCGGCGTATTCAAGTTGTGGGTATAGATCGCACTTCGAGCCACGCCATGCACCGCCGACAACCACCCACTCGAACGAGCGCGTCGCGCGACGACACGAGCCACGCCTCCGTGCGCGTGCGCTCGCGGCGCGTGCACGCGAGCCCGAACCAGCTCTCGTTCACGTGGGGCGGCGCGCGCGAAGGCGCCGGTCGTCCCGTGCGCAACGCCATCGCGTCCGAGCGGCACGGACGGCGCCCTGCCCTCGCCCCGTGGTTCCCGGTCCATGTCATCGCGCGCATCGCGCCCGCGATCCGCGCGCTCGGCCGCCGCAGCGCCTACACACTGATTCGGCGCGCCGTGCGGCTATCACTCGCGCGCACGAACTTCCGCATCGTACGTCTCGCGATCTCGGCGCAGCGGCTCGAGCTCCTCGTCGAGGCCGACGACAAACACGCCCTCGCGCGCGGGATGCAGGGGGTTCAGGTCAGCGCGGCTCGCGCGCTCAATCGCGCCGCGCGACGCCGAGGCAGCGTGTTCCCGGATCGCTATCGCATGACCATCCTCCGCACGCGCAGCGCCGCGCGCGCGGCCGTTCGCTCGGCCCTGCGAGCCGCCGTGTGGCAGGAGCACATC
>JAEYYV010000010.1 GCA_023428295.1 Pseudomonadota bacterium | reverse complement strand
GAGCGGCACGGTGTACTCGAAGCTCTTGTCGGGCGTCAGATCGATGATGAGATCCGAGTAGCCCTTCTTGGTGATCGAGAGCGAGATGGCTTCGTGCGAGCCCTTCACGTCGAGCGTGACCGGCGTCTTGCCGAGCGGACGGTTCTTCGCGAGGTCCTTCACCTCGGCGCCCGTCGGACTCGAGCCGAGCTTGATCTTCACGCGCTCGGGGAGCGGGGGGAGCTCGGGCGGCGGCGCGACAGCTGCGTCGGGCGTGAGCACGGTGGCGCTGCCCGGATCCGTGCCGGCGACCTGGCTGCCGGGGCCCGGCGCGGAGCCACTCGGCACGTCGTTCGAGCCTTGCGTGGTGTCATCCTTGCCGCGCGTCGCGAAGAAAGCGGCGGCACCACCGGCGCCCAGCACCACGAGTGCGCCGAGGATCAGGGGCAGCTTCGACTTGCGGCCGCCCGCCTCGACCAGCTCCGTCTCGGACGGCACCTTGATGTTGCCCGTCCACTGCGTGCGTTGGCGCTGCGCGGTGGTGGTCGCGGGCGCCGCCACGTTCATCACGGACGATTGCCCCGACGAGACGTTCGGCTGCTGCGCCTTCATCTGGCCCGCGGTCGGAATCGGATCGCCACACACCCGGCGCACCGCGTTCGCGAGCTCGTCGATCGTCGACCAGCGCATCGAACGATCCTTCTGCAGCGCGCGATCGATCACGCCCGCGAGCTCGCGCGGCGCGCCGATGAGATCGAAGATCTCCGGCGGGATCATCGGCGGCGGCTCGGTCAGGTGCAGCGTGAGCACGCCCATGAAGTTGTCGGCTTCGAACGGCACGCGCCCCGTGACCAGCTGGAACAAGATGCAGCCCATCGCGTAGACATCGACGCGCGCATCGACCTGCTCGCCGCGCGCTTGCTCCGGCGACATGTACTCGGGCGTGCCGAACAGCATGCCCGTCTTGGTCAGCTTGCGTCCGCCATCGTCGACCTCGGTCTGCTTGGCGATACCGAAGTCGAGCAGCTTCACGAAGTCGTGATCGCCGAGGAACTCGATCAGGTAGATGTTCTCGGGCTTGAGGTCGCGGTGAATGATGCCGTGCGAGTGCGCCGCCGACAGCGCCGCGCAGACCTGCAGGAAGATGCGCTTGCTGCGCTGCCACGGCAGCAGCTGGCCGTTGAGCCGCGCGCGCGCGACCTCCTCGTGGAGATCGTGCCCCTTCAGGAGCTCCATCGCGAAGAACACCATGCCCTCGGGCGTGGTGCCGAAGTCGCTGATGTCGATCACGTTCTCGTGGCGAATGCGCGAGGCAGCCTTGGCCTCCTGCATGAAGCGCTCGACGAGATCCGGCTTTCGCGCGAACTCGCCGTGCAGCACTTTGAGCGCGACCTGTTTCTCGAGCGACGTGTGCGTCGCGAGATAGACGGCGCCCATACCGCCTTCGCCGAGCTTCTTCGAGACGAGGTAGCGGCCCGCCAGCGTGGAGCCGACGAGCGGGTCAACTCCCTGGATGTACGAGGTCTGCATCTGCGCTGCCGGCGGCGTGCTCTGCGGGACCGGCGTCACGTAGGGTGTCTCGTACTGCTGTGACTGCCCCTGATACGGAGGCTCGGTGCCCGTCGGCGACAGGATCGCGGTGGCCTGACTCGGAGACTGCGCTGGCCGCGGTGGCTCGTGCGCAGGACCCGGTCCGGTCCCGAACTTCGTACGCTTGTCCTCGGACACCCCGCAGCATCATAGCAGGGGTAGCTACGGTTTCCCGTCTTCGATCCACTCGGACGCGCGGATCATCGCCGAGCACACGTGCTGGACAAAGTCGATTCTCACGTTGCGGTCGATCGGGGTTGCCGGCACTCCACCCATGCCCGGCCCCACGACGGCAAAGTCGTTATCCCAGCGGACCTGCTGGCCCAGCGTGTACTGCATCGCCAGCGCGATCTGGGCGCGGACGTTCGCGTCGGGACTGCCGTGATGACGGCCGAGTAGGTAGGCCGAGATCATCGCCTCGGTCCGCGATCCGGCCGGCGTGTTGTAGGGCGGGACGAACGATGTGAAGTTGTATGCACCGACAAAGTCCTCCTGGTCGGGGTACTCGCCGGGTAGTGGCTGCTGTGTCCGGAGGAAGCGGCCGTAGCCGTGGCAGAAGTCCATGTACTTCGGATTCTTCGCTGCGGGCCACGCAGCCTCGGCGGCGATGCACGTCCAGTGCTCCTCGCCGTAGAAGAAGCCGCCCATGAAGAAGTCGTACCAATCGACGAGCCAATCGAGCGCCTTCTCGGCAGCAGTCGCGTAGCGCGGATCGCCCGTGACGAGATGCATGCGCGCGAGCGCGAGCGCGGACTCTCCCGAGTAGTAGAGGAGCTCGGTCTTGTCGTCGCGCTGCTTCTTGAACGGATCGTAGAGGTGGCGGAACGAGCCATCCTCGCGCTGCATGTAGAGGAGGAACGCGGTGAACTTCTTCGCGAGCGGCAAGTAGCGCTCGTCGCCCGTCGCACGCTGATACTCCGCGAGCGCGACCACCGCGAGCGCCGTGGAGCCGAGCTGCGCGACCTTCTCCGTCTTGTCGAGCACGCAATCGATCTCGGTGCCGTCTTCGAGCGTCGTGGCGCACTTGCCCTGCGCGAGCAGATCCGCGAGGTGCTCGAACGCACGCTCGATCGGCTCGCGCAGCCACTCCTCCTTCGTGATCCGATACAGCTCCGCGAGGAAGTACGTGGTGCCTGCATGACGCGGCATCGAGTAGGCCGACGAGCGCACCGGATCCGTTTGTCGCCCCGTACCGAGATCGTGCTCGTAGATGTAGCGACCGTTCGGCGCCAGGTGGGCGACGAGAAACCGCCCGCCCGACAGCGCCGCCTCGCGCAGTGACTGCGCCGAGAGCCGTGGGCCCACGGTGTTGCCGCGATAGAGCTGCAGCGGAAACATCCCGCGCATCATCTGTGGTGGCTCGACGAACGCGTCGGTGCGGAAGCGATAGAGCTCGTCGACGTTCACGGCGACCGGCAATCCAGCACGCTGCGCGAGGATCGCGGCGATGCGCTTGGTGTCGAGGCCCATCGCGAGATCCGGGACCTGCTCCGACGGGCGCTTCGCCGCGAGCACCTTGGACGCCACGAGCTCGTGCGGGAGGAGCATCGCGTGCTTGCCGTTCTCGTTGCCGCCGATGCCCTCCAGGCCCGGATTGATCGCGAGCATCTCGCCGACGCCGGGAACACCGTACGCGTCGATGCCACCGAGCGGCGCCTTGCCCGTCACGATGTCGATCTGGATACGAATGCGCGCGCGCGTGGCCTTCGCGAGCGAGGTCACCGTTGGCGTCTCGCGCATCTTCGCGGCCGCCGCATCGATGGCGCGGCCGATGCCGTCGCCCTCGCCTTGCACGCGAGCCACGTTCCGCCCGTCGAGCCACATCGTCGCGACGAGATCCGTGGGGCCCGCGTCGAGACGCACCTTGCACGGGTCAGCGGGAACGCCGTCGACGGCCGCGCGAAGCGGGATCATCGCGGCGAGCCTCTCGGGCCCGCTCAGGCGCGGCGCCTCGTCGATGCGATAGCGCAGGTACACGCACGTCGAGACCGCGAGAAAGAACGCGCTCGGCAAAGTCCACACGAGCAGCAATGCGATCGTGCGACGCTTCATTTGATCGGCACGCCGTAGACAGTGCGGCCGCTGCGCGTGAGCAGGTACTTCACCTGCACGATCGGCAACAGCGCGACCAGCTCGACGATCAACGCGACCGACGTGAGCGCGGTCATCGCCGCTGCTTTACCGAACGCGCCGTAGACGCCCGAGAGAAACGCCGCGGACACGAGGATTCGAACGACGAGGAGGATCGTCGAGAGGAGCGCTACCGAGCCCGCGATCACGGAGATCTTCCAGCCGATGCGGCTCCTCAGCATCGTGCCGATGCCCATCGCGAACATCGCGATCGGAAGCGACCACAGATGGACCGACGCCGACGGCAAGCGATTCGGGATGACCTTCCAGATCAACACGGCCTGCGCGACCGCGAACACGATGTCGAGTCCGCCGTAGATCCAGGGACGCGGATCTTTCGACGGTGGCGTGGTCGGCGTCGTCGATGCGGACTCGACCTTCGCCGGTCGACCAGCTTGCTTCTTCCCCTTCGTACGGCCCATGCGGAGACCGAAGGTAAGCTAATAGCAGCCGGGGCGCTCGACCTGGTTCGGGGGATCTTGCGTCGGCAGCACCTCGCGCAGGTACGCGTACTCGTCGTCGCAGAACACGCCGGGGCCCTGCCCTGCGAGCTCGGCGCGCTCGAAGAACGGACGGTCACCGCCGGAGTCCATCAAGCGATTCACGCCGTCGCCCGCGTTGTGGAACCCCTCGGCGTACGGGTTGGCGAGACCGAGCGAATGCCCGATCTCGTGGGACAGCGTTCCACCGATGAGGTTGCCGAGGACGAAGATCGCGCAAGCCACGCGATCCGCGCGCTCGCTCGCCGGACAGTTCTCGCCCGAGGTGAGCATCTCGACGACACCCGAGAGGTCGGCGGCGCGAATCGGCTCGCCCCCTTGATCGGGGCGGAACGGATCGAAGATCTGATCGAACACCACGTCGGCGCCGGGCACCGACTTCGTGAAGTTCCCGGGGTGCTTCGAGAAGCCCATGAGCGAGCGGAGGAACACACCGCCAAAGCCCGGATAGCCGTCTTGCTGCGTGAGCGCGTTCACGCCGCCGAGGCGATCGTAGAGGCGCTCGTTGCCGTTGTCCTTGCCCGGCGAGTTGTCGTAGCCGAAGAGACCCATGTTGTTCGGATCGACACCCGTGATCTCGACGTGCATGTACAGCGCGAAGTCCGTCGGCGGCGACAGGCGAAACTCGATGTTCACGCCCTTGTACGCAGCCTTGCAGACCTCGACGATGCGCGCGCGCAGCTTGTTGTCGACCGCGCGCATGCCGAAGTCGCGCAGCCCCTCCACGTACGACGGACGGAAGTCGAGATAGGCGACCTGCTTCACGGGCGCGATCTCGAACGTGAGCGACTTCTGCGTGCCGCTGACGCGATCGTTTCCGTACTGGATGATCGGCGTCATGGTTCCCGTGAAGCGCCCCGTGTCCCTGCGCAGATCGAGCGCGGTGCCGAGTGCATCGTCCGTGTTGAGCACGTAGCGAACGAGCGAACCCTCGACGAAGTCGGGGATGAGCGTCATCTGCACGGGCGCGGGCGACATCCCCGTGCGGTTGAACGTGCCGCGAAGCTCGAGCTCCGTGGTCGCGAGCGCTTCACCGCCGATGAAGCCGCCGCCTTGCACGAACACGTACTGACCGAGGCTCGCGGCGACGTTGGTCGAGTTGCACGGATCGCCGACGCACACCGTGAACACCTGCGGCGAGACCATGTTGTACGTGACGTTCGAGGTGGGCGCCGTCTGCGGCGGCTTGGCCGTCTGCTGATTCACGATCGTCACCATGCCGGTGAACGTGCCCGGCTTGATGCCCGCGACCCTGGGCGAGAAGGCAAACGTCGCGGCGTCGCGCCGGACCGGATCGTTCGGGACGAGCGGAATCTCCTGCGCGGTGATCGGCGTACAGCCGCCACCGGTGTCGAGCGTGAAGCAACCTGCGATGCGCGCGATGGTCGTGCCCTCGTCACCCCCGAGCAGAAAGCCCGAGCCCGTCACGGCGATCTTCTCGTTCACGAAGATGACGCCGTTGTTGTCGACGCTCGTCACGCTCGGCGACAGAATCTCCGCGAACGAGAGAGTCACGTCGAGCGGGTCGCTCTCGTAGGTGTTGCCGTCCGACGTGGCGAGCACCGCGACGGTGGCCGTGCCGTCGAACTGCACGTCGCCGCCGACCTCGTCGATCTTGCTGCCATCGACCGCGACGTTCAGCGTCGAGAAATCGACGAACGTCGCCGGCCAGCTCACGTCGATGTTGTTGCCGCCGGCGACACCGCGAAGCCGAAGCGTCGCGCTGCCCCACTGCGTATCGACGAACGACGCACCTTTGACGACGAGCTTCGTTCCGGGAATGACGACGTCGGGGGCGACCTGGGACACCGCGAGTCCTTCGAGGCCGGGGTCCGCACCGATCTCCGCGCTGCACCCGCTCGCGACGAGAAGGAGGAGTGCGAAGCGACGCATCATTGCACCTTGATGGAGATGCCGTAGGTGTTCGACGAGTGGTTGTAGCCGCGGACGACGACGTACATCTCGCAGCCCGCCGCCGGACAGCCAGCAGGCACCGTGTACTCGGCGTGCTCGTTGGAGACGCCACCCTGGCCGCGCGCCGAGGAGCACATGCTCGGGTTGTCGTACGAGCACGGCCACAGATCCGTGAACCCACCGCTGTAGAGGTGGAGATCGAGATCCTGCATCGGGTTCGACTGCGTGAACGTCAGGTCCATGATGATCTTCTTGCCCGACGGCGCCATGACCTTGTACCAGTCGTCGTTGTCGGGGCAGATCTTGTTATTCGTCGACGAGTAGTTCGCCGTCGTCGGACGCGCCTGGCTGAACGTGTTGTCGTCTTCGTAGCTGTCGTCGACGCACGTCGTATCGCACGCGCCCATGTCGTACGAGTCGAGGTAGTACTCGGAGCGCGCGTTGTCCCAACCGTTGACCTTCACGTAGTAGGTCCCGGGCGCGAGGCACTTCTGGATGTCCTCGTAGTAGCCGAGCGTCGTCGACTTCGAGACCAGACCGCCGGTCGTGTTGTAGATCTGGAGATCGAGGTCAGCCTCGCCGGTGCCGGTGAGCTCGAGGCGCACCTGCTTGCTGCTGCCCGAGATGACGAGCTTGCGCCAGTCGTCGTCGGCCTTCGAGCCGTACTGCGGCTGCGGCACCTTCGGGCACATCACGCCGTCGAAGATGTCGCCCGGCGTCATCGGACCGTCGACCGCCGCGTTCGCGTTCGCTTGGGTCTGGTTGTCGTCTTCCTCGTTCGAGTCGTCGACACACGGCGCGGTCGGCGCGATGCACGAGCCGTTGCTCGGCACGCACTGCAGCGCCGAGTTGCCATTGACCGAGTAGATCTCGCCAGCGGAGCACGCGTAGCCCGACGGGCATCCCGAGCCGCACGCCTGCAAGCAGTACGTGGCCCCCATCGTGCCGATGTACGTGCAGAGATCGCCGGCGCCGCACTGCGCGTCGGTGGTGCACGGTGCACAGATGCCGAGGTTCGCGGAGCCGCTCGACGTGACGACCATCGAGTAGACCTGCGACTGCGTCGTGTGATCGCAGTTGCCGGTCTCGTCGTCATCGTCGTCGGCGACGATCACATAGTACAGCGTGCGCGACTGGCCTGCCGGCAGGTTCGCGACGGGGTTCGGAACATCGGCAGCGTAGATGTTGCCGGTGATCTTGATCATCGTGGTCTGCGTCATGCCGCCGGGACCGAGGTTCGGCGTCGCGCCGGGGTTCGTCGTCGAGTAGTAGAACAGCGGCGCCTCTTTGAGGCCCTTGTCGTCGCTCACCGTCGCGTCGATCGTGAGGTCGACGATCGTGGTCTGGTTCGACGGCGTGTGCGTGATGACCGGCGCAGCGCCCGGGCAGTTGTTCGAAGCGCCACCGCGGAGAACGATCAGGTAGTTCTTGATGATCTTCGGGTTGTCGCCGTCATCGGCCGAGATGGCGATCGTGTAGCGGTTCTCGCTCTCCTGCTCGCGCGTCGGGCACCAGCGAACCTTGCCGGTGAGCCCGTCTTCCTGATCGAGCGTCATGCCCAGGGGGAACGGCTCCTCGAGCGCGAGCGTGACCTGAGCGCTGTCTTGATCCTCGACCACGACGTCGAGGTCGAGGCACTTCACCGTCTGCAGGTCCATCTGCGTTCCGGTGCCGAGCGGCTGCCGGAAGATCGGCGCCGTCGCCGAACCGATGGCGGAGCGAACGTCGATGTTGATGGTGACCGTGGTGTCGTGATCGCCATCGGAGACGATGAAGTCCACCGCGTGCTCGCCCACGTCGGCCGCGAGGGGAGTCCAGCGGAACACGCCAGCGCCGCTGGGCGACTGGGTGATCTGGGCGGAGTCATTTTGGATGTCGGCGATGCGGTAGCGATAGCTCAGCTGATCGCCGTCCTTGTCCGTTCCGTTGAGGTCGATCTTCAGCTCGGTGCCGACCTGGGCCACCTGGTCCGAGAGGCCGGACAGCTCCGGAGGGCTCCCGCTGGAGCAGGCTACAGCAGTAGCCAGGTACGTCACGACTGTCAGGGTCCGAAGACCCTCGGTCCGCAGTAGCTGGGCGGTGATTGGCTGAAAGCGCATGACGATGCTCCAGGTTAGATCCGATGGCTGTCGGATTGCGGCGGGAAAGAGCAAGGGTTGGGCCTACCGCGGCGCGTCGCCGGGGACGGATCGGCTGTGAACGATCGTCGAGGCGAGTCGAGCAAGGACGCCTACCTGGCGACGACCGCATGGTCCTCGCTCAGAGCAAAGACGATGAGGCCCTGGGCAACTGGATCAGCCAGGAAGCTCGGCAAATCACCCCCGCTGGACCCGACGAGAACTCGCAGTCCGGCGAGCAGTGATCCCGACGACACGAGGCCCGCGCGCAGCCCGGCGACGCGCAGGTCACGGGCGAGCACCTTGTAGTCGAAGCGGGCCGTGTCGACGGCGAGCGCGAACGGCCGCAGCTCGGTCATCAGGTTGTTCGGGATGAGGCGCCGGAGCTTCTGGTTCTGCGCGGCGACGGCGTCCGCGTCGACACCGTGCGGGATCGGGAAGTCCGGCGCGAGCACGCGAAGCAGCGCGACGACGAGGACGCCGAGCTCCTCGGGCGCGAGCCGCGCGGGGATCGCGACGGAGGCCTGGGCGAGCTTGAGCGCGGCGCCTGCGGCGAAGCGAATGGCGTCCCCACCCGCTTGCGCGATCGCCGAACCGAGGACGAGCGAGACCGGCGACGTGGGCTCGGCCGCCATCGCGTACGGCTGGCGCTGCGAGATGTACACGTCGATCTCGCCAAAGCCGAGGCCGGTCGCGACGGACTGCGCGACGGCTGCGGTCGCGTTGTCCTTCGCGCGCAGGCGATCGCCGCGCGTGACGCCGAACGCGCCGAGGTTCACGCCGACGTGCTTCGCGATGCGATCACCGAGGAGCTGGAAGATCTGACGAACCTCGAGCTGCACGCCGCGCGGGAACAACACGTCATCCGCTTCGGAGCGCAGGAGCGGCGCGAGGTCAGGCGTCGCCGGCGCACGCAGGATGCGTTGCTCGGGCTCGCCACTCTCACCGAGCAGATCCGCGAGCTCGGCGGCAGCGCGTGCGATCGGCATGGAGCCGTCGACGCCCGCGCCTGCGCGCGCCGACATCGCGCGCGAGATCACGCGGTACGCGACACCATCGCGCGGGTTCTGATGCGCGCGCGCACGCATCTGACCTGCGACGCGGTTCAGGTGGACACGTACGCTGACCATGTCGTTGTTCGACTTGTAGAACTGCACGAGCTGCGAGAGCGCGTCGTCGTTCGTCGGCGCACCGTCGAGCGCGAGGTTCAGCGCACGCTCTGCACGCTTGTTGTCGCCAAAGCCATCCTTGAAGATCTTCGCGACGCGGTGCAGGTGAACCGCGCGGCGATCGGGATCCTGCTCGTTCTTCACGAGGCGCTCGCACGCGCCGAGCGCGAGCTTCCACTCGCCCGCTTGCGTCGCGAGATCCGCGAGGCGGACGAGCACGTTCTCGTCGTCGGGCTGATACGTGAGCGCGCGCTGGAACGCTTTGAGCGCCATCGGAATGTCGACGAGGCGATCGGCGTAGATGAGCCCCAGGCGGAAGCACAGCGTCTTCAGGATGTCGGGCTGACGCTCGAGGCGCGCGCGCGACATGAGTGCGTCGGCGGCCTCTTGCCAGTTGCCCTGCTCCCACGCGATGTCCGCGATCGCGGCGTGTGCGCGCAGATCGTTGGGATCGTTCTCGAGGATCGCGCGGTAGTGCTCCTTGGCGCGATCGCGATCGGAGAGGAAGTTACGGCACAGCTCCGCGAGCGCGCGATGCATCTCCATGCGCGCGGGACCGGCGTCCTCCACCTCGAGGCGCTGCGTGAGCAGCACCGCGAGATCGTCGTGGTTTGCATCTTCTTCGAGGAGGATGCGCAGGCGGTGGAACGAGTCGCGATGGCGCGGATCCGCGTCGAGCGCCATGCGGAACACCACTTGCGCGCGTTCGCCCTCGAGCGCCTTGTCCATCAGCGCGACACCCGCGAAGTGATAGAGCCTCGCCTTCGCGTTGTCGTCGGGCGCGTTGGCAGCTTGGCGCTGCGCGGCTTCGGCGACATCGAGCCATAGCTGGCCCTTGAGCGCGGCTTGTCGCCACCCCTCGAGCGCGGGCACGTGACCGGGGAGCGCGGCGTCGGCCTTGCCGAACCGCTGCACGGCCTCGTCGATCTTTCCGAGCTCGGCGAGCGTCTCACCGGCGCGCGTCCAGAACGCCGCTTGGGTCTTGGGCTCGCCCTCGAAGTACGTCGCGATGAGCTCCTCGAGCTGGGCGAGCTCCTCGGAGAAGCCAGCGCGACGCACGATCGCCTCGAGATACATGAGCGCGAGGCGGCGCCCCGGATCCACCTCGAGCACCTTGCGATGCAGGTCGGCGAGCTCCACTTCGGGGCGCTTGTCGCGGGTCGCGAGGCTCGCGAGATCCGCGAGGAGCGCGGCGCGATCCTTTGCGTGCTCGACGGGGATCAGCGCGACCTCCGACTCGCGGAGCCGCATGAGCGCCGACAGCTTGTCCTCGGCGGTGTAGCGCCGCTCGAGGCGATGCATGAGATCGATGCGCGACGGATCCGCTTGCTGCGCGGACTCGAGCGCCACCTGCGCGGATTCCGGATCGCTGTTGAGCTCTTGATCGATGTGCGCGAGCAGCTCGTACGCGTGCGCCTTGGCGGCGCCGTCCTGCGCTTCTTCGGCAGCGCGGAGCTGCGCGAGCGCGAGCGCGCTGATCGGCGCGGGATCGCGGAGCTGCGTCGCCGTGCGGATCAGCGGAACGGACGCGAGCGGATCACTCGGTCGGAGATCGAGCGCGTTCTGATACAGCGCGAGCGCGGCGGCGCTATCGCCCTGCGCGGCGGCGAGGTCGGCATCGCGCACCACGCGCGCGAACGCATCCGCCGAGGCGGGACCTTGCGCGGGAACGCGCGGCAGCGTGTCGGTCGTCGGACGACGGATCGGCCCGGACGTCGGACGATCGCCCGCGCGACGCCGTGCGGCGGCGAGCAGATCGGGGATCACGCCGACCTGCGGCAGCGCGGTCTCGACGCGTGCGAGCAGCCCCGTGGCGCGAGCGGCGTCGTTGGCGTCGAGAGCGATCTGTGCGGCGCGCAGGCGCAACGCGGCGATCTCGGACGCGTGCTCTTTGCCATCGAGGGCGTTCGCGCGCTCCTCGAGCGCGTGGCCGGCGTCGCCGAGCTCCTTCTGGCGCGCGGCGGTCATCATGATCGCCACGGTCTTCCGCGGATCGTCGAGCCCGACGGCGACTTCGCGAAGGATGCTCTCGGCGCGTCCCGCATCATCGCCGCACAAGCGCGCGCGACGGAGGCCGAGCGATGCGGCAGCCCATGGCGAGCGCTCGGATGCTTGCGCGCGCGAGAGCACTTCGGCCATCACGTCGCGATCACCGAGGCGACTCGCGAGCACGATCGCGGCGGCGTGCGCCTCGGGGGCGTTGCCTGCCTCGAGGACACGGCCCCACGCTTCGAGCGCGGCGACCGTCGACGTCTGCAGCTCGACGTTCGGTGCATCGGGCGGCGCTTCGACGACCGCCGCGGCGCCGACCGCTTCCTCCCACGCGAGCGCACTGCGCAGCTGCGCGACCTCGCGATCGAGCTGCTCGCCGGGCTCCGCTGCGAGCTCCGCGTAGAGCTTCGCGCGATCCGTCCACCGGTTCGCGGCGGCGAGCGCCTCGCCGAGCGCTTCCGCGAGAGCGAGCGAATTGGGACGCGCGGCCCTGCCCTGCTCCAGGATCTCGATCGCGGAGTCGAGCTGGCTCTGCGCGATGAGACCATAGGCGGCGCGTAGCCGTGCACGCTCGCGCTCCGGGTCACCCGCGACCACGAGGTCCACCGCGATCGCTTCGCCCGTCGCATCGATCGCGACGTGCGCCGTGCGTAGCTGCGCGGCAGCGTAATCGTCGCCGGGATCGAGCTCGAGCGCGGCGCTCCACAGCTCGGCGCCACGTCCCGGATCGAGCTCGGCCGCACGCGCGGCGGCGTAGGCACGCTCGGCGGTGGACGCGCTCGTCGTGGACCAGTGCGCGAACGCGGCGGAGGCGGGGCTGGGCTCGCCGCCGAGCCCCGTCTCTGCC
>JAEYYV010000436.1 GCA_023428295.1 Pseudomonadota bacterium | reverse complement strand
CCTTGCGCGACGGTCGCCTCGCACTCGTCGACCTCGCGGCGTTTCGCGCGGCGATGACGCCGGGCAAGCCGCTGCCGACGATCGACGCGCCCACCTCGTGCAGCTCGCGTGATCCATTCGATCTGCGCGATCCCGACGACGAAGACCCGGATGCCGGCGATGGCGACGATGGCGACGATGGCGACGATGGCGATGGCCACGATGGAGACGGAGACGGCGGAGACACCGGTGACTGATCGCGGGACAGACATCGAGCGTGCCGCCGAGATCCTCCGCCGCGGAGGTCTCGTCGCGTTTCCGACGGAGACCGTGTATGGCCTCGGCGCGGACGCGGCGTCGGACAGCGCCGTCGCGAAGATCTTCACGGTCAAAGGCAGGCCGCGCGCGCATCCCTTGATCGTTCACCTCGCGGAGCCTTCGCTCGATGGCTGGGCGCGCGAGGTTCCCGAGGCAGCGACGCAGCTCGCGCGTTGGTTCTGGCCCGGCCCGCTGACGCTGATCCTCCGACGAGGTCCGAGCGTCGCGAGCGCGACGACGGGCGGCGCCGACACGGTGGGCCTTCGCGTCCCCGCCCATCCGATGGCGCTCGCGCTCCTGCGCGCCTTTGGCGGTGGCGTCGCGGCACCGAGCGCGAATCGCTTTGGTGCGGTGAGCCCGACGACCGCGGATCACGTCGCGAGCGATCTGGGCGCCGATGTCGACTACGTCCTCGACGGTGGCGCGTGCGATGTCGGCGTCGAGTCGACGATCGTCGATCTGTCGCGTGGTCCTGCGGTGCTCCTGCGTCCCGGTGGCTTGGCGCGCGAAGAGATCGAGCGCGTGACCGGTCCGCTCCAGAGCGCCGACGCGCACGCGCCCACCGCGCCGGGCACGCTCGCGAGTCACTACGCGCCGCGCGCGCGCGTGTACGCGGTCAGCATCGTCGAGGTGCCCACCGCGATCACGAGCGTTCGTGCGAACACCGAAAGCGCGCCGCGAGTCGCGGTGCTCGCCCCCGCTGCGGCGTTCGCGCTGTGGCCGAGTGAGGCGATCGCGCACACCGAACAACGCGCACTTCCCGACGATGCCGCGGGAATGGCGCGGGAGCTGTACGCGGCGCTGCGAGATCTCGACGCGAGCGGCGTCGATGTCGTGATCGCCGCGTTGCCACCGGCGGCGGGGCTGGGCGAAGCTGTCGGCGATCGGTTGCTTCGCGCGGCCGGCCCCCGAGACAAGCCATGACTACACCTCGCGTCGGCATCATCATGGGCAGCCACTCCGACTGGGAGACGATGCGCCACGCGGCCGACGTCCTCTCGCACTTGAGCGTCCCGCACGAGACCAAGATCGTCAGCGCGCATCGCACGCCCGACTTGCTGTTCGACTACGCGGAGAACGCGGAGGGCCGAGGCATCTGGGTGATCATCGCCGGTGCGGGCGGTGCAGCGCACTTGCCGGGCATGACCGCCGCGAAGACGCGCTTGCCCGTGCTCGGAGTGCCCGTGCAGAGCAAGGCGCTGAGCGGCATGGACTCCCTGCTCTCGATCGTCCAGATGCCGCGCGGCATCCCCGTCGGAACGCTGGCGATCGGCGAAGCAGGTGCGGTGAACGCGGGCCTCCTCGCCGCGTCGATCATCGCGCTCCACGATCCCGTGGTGGCCGACAAGCTCGACGAGTATCGGAAGGCGCAGACCGAGAAGGTGCTCGCCGAGAAGCTCCCGTGACGACGGGCGGGACGAGGGACCGGACGACGGACCGGACGAGGGACCGGACCAGTCGCGACAGCGGCTACATTCGCGATCGAAGCAGGACCGTGTTCGGCGTCGGCTCCACGATCGGGATCCTCGGCGGCGGTCAGCTCGGCCGCATGATGGCGGTCGAGGCACGCAAGATGGGCTATCGCACGGTGGTGCTCGATCCGAGCTCGCGCTGTCCGACAGCGCAGGTCAGCGATGGCTTCGTCGTCGGTGCGCTCGACGATGTCGCCTCGGCTACGCACCTCGCGCGACAGGTCGACGTGATCACGCTCGACACGGAGCACGTGCCCGCCGAGGTCCTCGACGAGATCACGAAGATCGCGCCCGTGCGTCCCGGCGCCGACGTGCTGCGCACCATCCAGGATCGCCTCGTCCAGAAGCAGTTCCTCGATCGGATCGGGATGCCGCAGGCCGCGTGGGCGCAGGTCGACGGCCCGGCGGATCTCGACGCTGCGCTCGCCAAGGTCGGTCGCCCCGCGATCCTCAAGGTCCGGCGCGCGGGCTACGACGGCAAAGGCCAGATGCGCGTGGATCCGGGGGCCGATGCGCCTGCCTTGCTCGCGCGCCTCCGTCCCAAGTCGCCCGCGAACCCACGCCTCGACGATGGCTTCACGCCGACGACGGGCAACGAGCCGTGCGTCGTCGAGGAGGTCGTGAGCTTCGTGCGCGAGATCAGCGTGGTGCTCGCGCGCTCCGTCACGGGGCAGACCGCGATCTATCCGATCGCCGAGAACGTGCATCGCAAGCACATCCTTCACACCACGCGCGCTCCGGCGCCGGTGACGCCGGAGCTCGCCGCCGCCGCGACCCGGATCGCGTGCGACGTGGCGACGGCGCTGGACCACGTCGGGGTGATGGCGGTCGAGATGTTCGAGCTGGCCGACGGGCGCTTGCTCGTGAACGAGATCGCACCGCGCACTCACAACTCGGGCCATTACACGTATGGCGCGTGTTCCACCTCGCAGTTCGAGCAGCATGTCCGCGCGATCTGTGGACTCCCGCTCGGCGATCCGCGCTCGATGTCGGGGGCGGTGATGGTCAATCTGACGGGCGATCTCTGGTCGGCTGGTCCACCCGCGTGGGAGCACGTCCTCGCTCGGCCCGAGGCGCGCCTGCACCTCTACGGCAAGGATGGTCCAGCGCCGGGGCGCAAGATGGGCCACGTCCTCCTGCTCGATGACGATACCGATCGGGCCCTCGCGACTGCGGAGGCCCTGATCGACGTTCTAAGTCCGCGATCGTGATAGCTTCGCGCGGTCGGGAATGGCGACTCTTGTCTACTCTGATGTGGATGGCGTCGATCGGTCGTTTGCGCTGGGTCCTGACCCGGTCACGGTAGGTCGCGATCCGAATTGCACGATTCGTTCGAACGATCCGCGCGTGTCGCGACACCACGCGCGCTTCTTCGTCGACCAGGGCGCGTTGTGGGTCGAGGATCTCGGCAGCTCGAACGGAATCTTCGTCGGGCCGAACAAGGTGCAGCGCGCACCCGTGCCGACCGGCGAGATCATCCTGATCGGCAGCCTGATGATTCGCCTGTTGCCGGCGAGCGGGACATTGCCGCCGCCGATGGGGCTGCACGGCACGCTCGCGACATGGCTCGATCTCGAGCGCAAGACGCGCGCGACCGTCGAGGAAGAGCGCGACGCATTCGCCCAGCGCGTCGGCGAGCTGCACCAGCAGATCGCGACGATGAAGCAATCGAGCGACGCGCTGCCGCCTGCCAGCGACGCGAAGGCGTTCGACGGAGAGCTCGCGCGTCTTCACGCGGAGTCCGAGGCCAAGGTCGCCGTGCTCGAGCGCGCGCTCGAGGGGATGCACAAGGAGGTCGAGGCGCTGCGGAACCTGCGGCCCATCGACGATGACGTCCCGACGCCGGTGCCGGGCGAGCTGGAGGAGCTTCGTGATCGCATCGCGGTGCTCGAGAAGGAGCGTGCGGAGTGGTCGTCGGGTGCGTCGACCGCCGATGCCGACATCGATCTCGACGAGGAGCTCGCGGACATCAAGCGCAAGCTCGAGGCGGCGGAGTCGGCGAAGTCGATCGTGGAGCACGCGCACGCAGAGGTGACGCGCGAGGCGCAGGAGCTGCGCGATCAGCTCGTGCTGCTGAAGAAGCAGTCGGCGCAGGAGCTCGAGGCGGCCAAGCTCGAGGTGGCAAAGGCGCGCGAGAAGGGCATGGTCGCCGAGACGTCGGCGGGCATGGCGGCGGCCGAGAAGCTCGCCGAAGCGGACCTCGTGATCACGCGCCTCGAGCGCGAGGTCGAGGAGCTTCGCGCGGCGGCGGCAGCACCCGCGGCGGCGGCGAACGCGGCCACGCAAGCGGCCAACGATCAGGTCGTCACGCTGACCGCAAAGGTCGAGAAGCTCGAGAAGGAGCTCGGTGCAGCGCAGATCCGCGCGCAAGGGGCCGAGCGAAATCTGTCGGGTGCCAACGCGGCGGCGGCCAAGGCCGAGACGCGCGCGGCGCAGATGGAGCAGAAGATCGCGGACGCGGAAGAGCGCGTGAAGAGCGCGGAGCACGATGTCGCGAAGGCGCTCGAGCGCGTCGCGCAGCTCGAGACGAGCGTCGGAGCCGGCGCTGCACCGCTGCAAGCCGCGGAGTCGCGCGCGGCGGCGCTGAAGACAGAGGTCGACGAGCTGAGCGCGCAGCTGGAGCAGCGGCGCGAGAAGGTGGCGACGCTCGAGAAGGAGCTTGCCGCAGCGCAGGAAGCAGCAAAGGCCGCGATCGGCATCGCGAACGCTGCCAAGGATGACGTCGCGGCGTCTCACGCGAAGGTCACCGAAGCAGAAGCCAAGCTGAAGGAGATGTCGCAGAAGCTCGAGGCGCTCGGCGCCGCCGAGGATGCGATCGCCGCCGCGACCAAAGCGCGCGACGAAGCACTCGAGAAGGCAGCCACGGCCGACGCGCGTGTCGCCGAAGCAGAGCGACGGGCCGCCGATGCCGAGCAGCGATCGAGCGCCGCGGACACGATGGCCAAGGGCATGGCCAAGGACGTCGCCGAAGCACTTCGTCGAGCCGCCGATACGGACACGCGGGCGAAGGGCCAACAGCGCGATCTCGCGGATGCGATCAAGCGCGCCGCGGATGCGGAGGCGCGCATGGGCGAGAGCAACAAGCTGATCGCGGATGCCGAGCAGAAGGCCGCCGACGCTGTCGCGAAGACGGCGGAGGTCGAGAAGGAGCTGACGGCGAAGGCCAGCGAGATCAAGAAGGAGCTCGGCGAGAAGCTCGCGTCGACCCAGAAGGATCTCAACGCGCAACTCGAAGCCGTGAAGAAGGATCTCGGCAGCAAGCTCGAGGCCACACAGCGCGAGCTCGCGGCAGAGCGCTCGGGGTTGCTCTCGCTCGTCGATCGCAAGACGGGGCTCGAGCGCGAGCTCGCAGAAGCCAAGGCCGCGTTGCCGGGGCTTCAGCGCGAGAAGCAGGAAGCCGAAGCGAAGCTGGCCGAAGCGCAGGTGCAGATCGACACGCTGCAGGATCGCGTCACGGATCTCGAGAGCGGCATGGCCGTCAGCGAGACCGCGATGTCCGCCTCGCTCGAGGAAGCGCGCGCGCGTGTCCTCGAGCTAGAGAAGCTCGTCGCCAACGCGAACGTGATGAAGCAAGGCGCGGATCAGCACATCGCGGCGCTCGAAGCGCGCGCGTTGGAGCTCGAGACGCAGCTGCGCGCTGCCCTCGATGCACGCGCGGTCGCGGAGCAGGCGCTGCGCGATGCACACGCTCAGCTCGAAGCGGGCGTGCGCTCCGCCGAGGATCGCACGAGCCTCATGCACGCCGAGACGTCGCGCCTCCGTGACGAGCTCGAGATGGAGTCGATCCGCGCGAACACGGCGCAGATGCAGCTCGACGAAGCGCTGCACCGGCTCGCGACGGTCGAGGGTGCGGAGCAGCGCACGCGGATGGCGGAGGAGCGCGTGCGCGATGCCGAGGCTCGCTTGCACGACACCGAGCAGCGCTTGCGCTCCGCCGAGGAGCGGCTCGCCGACGCGATGGACGAGGTGGAAGCATCGCGCAGTCAGCTCGCCGAGCTCGGCCGCGCCGCGTCGCAGTCCGGCGGCAACCTGGAGCTGGCGGAGCAACGCGCGATCAACGCCGAGCAACGCGCGGCGAACGCGGAGTCCAAGCTCGCGGCGTTGCAGGGCATGGTGGCCGCGTTGCAGAAGGAAGTCGACGCGGCCGAGAATGTTCGCTCGTTCGCCGCCGAGACCGAGCGGGAGATCGCGCAGCTCCAGCGCGACCTGAAGGAAGCGCGCTCCAAGCTGACGCAGATGACGCTCGAGCGCGATCGCCTCGAGCTCGAGATCAAGGACGCACGAGGCGACGACGATGACACCACGAATCGCGCGATGCCGTCGCCCAAGGATCTCGCCGCGTACGAGCAGGTGCTCGCGGAGTCCAAAGAGCTCGCGGATCAGGTCAGGCGGCTGCAGCGCACCGAGGGCGAGCTTCGCGCACAACTCGAGGATGCCGAGGCGCGCGTCCGCGCGGCGATCGATCGCGTGGACGACGACAGCGACGCCGAGTCGACTCGCACGGGCAACCAGCTGCCGATCGCCGTCGCCGAGCAGGTCGGTGTGATCGAGGAGGCCGTCGAGTCGTTGCGCAGCGACATGCGCGCCGCGAGCGACACCGCGATGGACCTCGAGCCTACGCCCGAGATCACGGCGATCACCGACACGCTCAGCAGCGCGCAAGAGCACATCGAGCGCGCCCGCGGCGCCGTTCGCGCGCTCCAGGCCGTGATCGGGATGAACTAGTTCGTCGACGCGCCGGTGTGCATCGCGAGGAACGCGAGGCTATGCGGGACGCGCTCGCGCCAGAAGGCACCGTCGTGCTTGCCCGGGCCGAGATACCACGCGTGATCGATCTCCTTCGCGAGGAGCAGGTCGTGCAGGTACTGCGCGCCGTTGTGCAGACGGAACCCGTCCTCGGTGCCGCAGTCGAGATAGATCGCGAGCGTGCCCGGCTCGAGCTTCTCGACGAGCGATGCCGGATCGTTCGCGCGCCAGTTCGCGAGGTCGGGGCCGAAGATCCCGACGAGCCACTGCGTGAACGGATCCTTGGGCGCCTTCGTCAGATCCTCGGCGAGGACCACCTTGCCGGCGACGTACGGATCGGGGCCCTGGTAGAGCAGGGCGTCGACGCCGGAGTGACTCGCAGTCGCCGCGAAGAGATCGGGATGGCGGAGCGCGAGCTTGAGCGCGCCGAAGCCGCCCATCGAGAGACCGGCGATCGCGCGCGCCTTCTTCTCGGGGATCGTTCGGTACGTCGCATCGACCCACGAGATCAGATCGTTCACGATGTACTGCTCGTAGTTCGGCGTGCGAACGCAGGTCGACCTCTTCGGTGCGCTCGGCACGAAGAGCCCCGTGCCGTCGGCCATGCACGCGTCGTAGTCGCGCGGCGTCACGGAGTCCGTGTAGAAGCCGTCGTCACCGTCGGGCATCACGACGATGGCGCCGAGGTTCATCGCATCGGCGGTCTCGTCGAGGTTCAGCCCGCCGCTCCAGTTTCGCTCGTCGCCGGTGAGCCCGTGCAGGTAGTAGAACACCGGCCACCGCGTGTCCGGCTGCGCCGCGTAGCCCGCGGGCAGGTAGACGACGACGTCTTTGGTCACGCCGAGCGCCTTGCTGTCGAACGAGGTGTGCACGACCTCGCCCTTCGCCGCGATCGTGACGGGCGGCGTTGCCTCTGTCACGGCGGGCGTGCTCGATGGCGCGCTCGAGCACGCCGCGAACACCGCCGCGAAGAGGAGCGCTCTCACCGGATCACCGGCAACAGCGCGATCGCTTGAATGCGCGTCTGTTGGAACGACAGCGCGAGCTCCAGCAAGCGACGCGTCTCGGCGCCGAGCTGCGGGTGAAGCTTCTCGATGCCGGCCAGCGCGGCGTCGGTCTCCATACCAAAGCCCGTGCTCACGCCGCCGAAGCTCACGAGAAAGTCACGCAGCGTGGGCATCGGCGGATAGACCTCGATGCCGGCGCTGTCGTCGACCTTGCCGAGCGTGCGCGCTTCCGCGAGCGCGGCGTCGAGTCCGCCGATCTCGTCGACGAGACCGAGCTCCTTTGCCTTCGCACCGGTCCACACGCGGCCCTGCGCGATCGCCTTCACGTCCTTCACCTTAGCGCCGCGACCTTGCGCGACGCGACCCGTGAACACCTCGTAGACCTCCTCCATCGACTTCTGGATGACGTCCTTCTCCTCCTGGTTCCACGGGTTCAGGCTGGCCATCATCGTGGCGCGCTTTCCGCGGCCGAGCGGGAACGTGTTGACGCCGAGCTTCGCGAGCGCTCCACCCGGTGCGATCTTCCCGCCGACGACGCCGATCGATCCGGTCAGCGTGTCTTCCTGCGCGAAGATCTTGGTGGCGCCCGCCGCGATGTAGTAACCGCCGCTCGCTGCGACGTCGGACATCGACACGATCACGGGCTTCTTGGCCTTGAGCTCGTCGACCGCTTGCCAGATCAGCTCGCTCGCCTGCGCGCTGCCACCACCGCTGTCGATGCGCAGCACGACCGACTTGACGGTGTCGTCCGCCGCGATCGCGCGCAGCGCTGCCACGAGCGTCGCGCCGGCGATCTGCTGGCGCGCGCCGAGCACGCCATCACCGCCTCCGTCGACGATGTCACCGATCGCGTAGACCACCGCCACGTGACTGCCGAGCGGCTTCTCCGGCGGCACCGCGCCGATGAAGCGCATGATCTTCAGCATCGAGCCGAGCTGATCCTTGGCCGCGTCGCCTTGCGGCTTACCCTCGTCGTCGAGCTTGGCCCACGGACCGGTGACCACCTTCGCGCGGAACTCCTCCCACGACGACACCTCGTCGACGAGCTTCGCCGTCTTCGCCGCCGGTGACGGGAACAGCGCCCTATCGATCAGCGCCTTCACGCCCGCGGGGTCGAGCTTGCGCTCCTCGGCGATCACCTTGACCATCGTGTCGTAGTGGCGATCGAGGATCGCGCCGAGCGTCTCCTTCATCTCCTCCGAGGGCGCCTCCCGCGTCAGCGGCTCGGCAGCGCCCTTGTACGCGCCGACGTGCAAGAAGTCCGCGGTCACGCCGAGCTTGTCGAGGAGCGGCTTCACGTGGATCGGCATCGCCGCCGGTCCCGTCACCGCGATCGTACCGAGCGGCGCGAGGCCGATCGTGTCGCACGCCGACAGCACGAGGTACGTCGCGTTCGATGCATCCATCGTGTGACACGCGAGCTTCTTGCCCGCGTCGCGGAAGTCGTGCATCGCGGCGCGGAGCTCCATCACGTCGGGCAAGCTGATCGATAGATCGCCGACCTGGAGCAGGAGACCGCTCAGCTTGTCGTTCTTGGCGAACGCGCGGAGCATGTCGATCGCCTTGCGCAGCTCGGTGCCGGTGCCGCCGCGCCACGAATACGCTTGTCGCTCGACGAAGCCGCCGCTGACGCTCATCACGCCCCAGTGCGGCTTGGCGAGATCGAAGTCCTTCGACTTGTCCGGTGCCTCGTACGGGCCTGGCTTCTCGATCGCTTCCGCGAGCTTGGTCAGCGTGCCCTTGATGTCGAAGCCGCCGAGCCCATCGTCGTCGTCGCTATCACGACCGAGCGAGAGCGTCGCGGCGCTCGTCGACCACGGATCGGCGCCCGCGCTCGACGACGCTTTTGGATCGTTCATGACCGCGTCGAGCTTGGACGGACCGCTCTCGCACGCGACGAGAGCCAACAACAATACCGACGCCAGGTGGTGACGGGCACGCATCGTGCCCCGGTCATAGCACGCGCGACTGGTCAGTCGGAGCCAGGCGACTCGGGGGCCGGCGCCGGCGGCGATGTCTCGTTCTCCGGCGGCGTTGGCGTCGGCGCCGGCGTCGAACCGCCGAGGCGATCGAGCGCCTTCGTTGCTTTTGCGACGCCGGGGTACACGTCGAGGTACGCCTTCACGGCTTCGAGCGCTTGCTCCTTGCGGCCCTGCTGCATGTACGCCTCGGCGATGCCCCACAGCGCGGGCTCGTACCTCGACGACACCGCGAGCGCGGCGCGGAACTTCGAGAACGCGCTCGCGAACTGCTTCGCGTCGATGTGGCAGTAGCCCATTCCGGTCAGCGCCTCGACGCCGTTCGGCTTCTGCTCGAGTGCTTTACCGAACAGCTCGATCGCCTTGGTGCAGTTCGACTCCGCCAGCGCGTTCGCGCGGGCGAGCAGCTGATCGTAGTTGCCGCCGGTGGCGACCGTCGTGTTACCTCCACCCGTGTTTCCACCACCCGTGCTGGTGTTGGTGTCAGGCGGCTTGGTGGTGGTAGAGCCTTGCTGGCCGTCTTCCGGCGGGAGCGGATCGGTCTTGACCACCGTGTTCTCGAGCTTGGTCGCGAGCGCCTTGGCGCCGGCGTGATCGGGAGCTGCGGCGAGGATCGACTCGACGAGCGGCTTTGCATCGGCGGTCTTGTTCTGCGCGAACGCGATCATCGCGAGGCGGAAGCGCACGCGAACATCGCCCGTTGCTTCGAGCTTGTCGTCGGCGCTCTCGTCGAGCGGCGCGAGGATCGCCTTGGCCTCGTCGTACTTCTTCTCGCGTTCGAGTGCGAGCGCTTGGCCGAGGGCGACATCGCGCTTCCACGCGGGCGTGACCTTGGCCGCTGCGGGCTCGAGGTAGCGGGCGATGTCCTTTGCCGTCTTGCCTTGCAGGCGCAGCACCGCCGCCATCGCGAGGTTCGCGCCCGGATCATCCGGCGTGGCCTTCACCGCTTTTTGCGCTGGTGTCGCCGCGTCGAGGACGAGCGCTTTGGCGTCCTTCTTCAGCTTCTCCGCCTCGGTCTTGTCGACGAGGATCGCGCGATCGAGCATGCCCTGCGCGATGCTGGCATACAGGTTGGCGCGCATCGCATCCGCGCCCGGATCCGTGGATCCCTCGAGCGACTTCAGTGCGTCGCGCAGATCGATCTCTTTGTCGGACTCGAGCTTCTCGTGCGCGAGATCCACGGCGGTCTGCGCCGGCGCCGCATCCACGGTCTGCGCCGCATCCGCGGTGGCGACCACCGCCGCGTCGGCGTCCGCCGATCCAGCGTTGGATCCAACGTCGGATCCCGACCCCGTCGCGACGGCCGGCGCGTCCTTCTTGATCACGAACACGTAGATCGCACCCGCGGCGGCGCCCATCACGAGCAGCGCCATGAGCACGAGCAAGAAGCCGCCCTTGCCGCCACGCTGTTGCGGCACGACGTCATCGTCGTCGTCGACGCTGCGAACGCGGCCGGTGTCGAACCCTGTCTCGTCCGTCGGACTCACGCGAACGCGACCCGCGAACGCTGGCTCGTCGTCGACCGGGCGAATCTTTCCGGACATCGGCCCCGCGGGCATCGCCGCCATCGACTCCGTCGGCCCGATGTCGGCGGCCGCCCATGCAGCCGTCGAGCGACCACCCTCCGGCACGTGCGGCGTTCCGCCCATGACCGGCGGGTTCGACGTGATCTTCTTGGGCGGCGGCGGCGGCTGCGTCGTGGGACGGCGCGGTGCGGGAGGCGCCGCGTCCGGCTTGGCCTTGAACGAGCCCGTCGTGCGGCGATCGATCTCGTCCTCGTCGTCGGGAAGAATCGTCCCGCCCGCCGCCGACACGCCGACGCCGAGCATCGTTCCCGGTGGCTGCGGCTTGGTGACGGGCTTGGTGGATCGCTCCTGCCGCGCGCGCAGTGCTTCATCGGCGATGCTGAAGTACTGCGAGAGCTCCGCGATATCGCCGAGGCGCTTCCAGGTCTTGCCCGAGCGAGAGATCAACGACTCGCGCGTGACGATGCCGCCGACGATCCACTGCTGCAGCGCGGACAGCTCGCGACAGCTCTTCTGCTCGCCGTTCTCGAGGCGAATGAGCCAGTGGCGATCGTCGCCGCCGTTTCCGTCGGTGCGCGGAAGCGGATCACCGATCACCGAGTCGGCGCGCTTGTGCGTCGGCGCTTCGTCGAGCGAGGGGGCAGGACGCGCAGGCGGCCGAGCTGGCGGTGCCGAGGCGGGTCGGTTGCGAGGAGGTTCCGGAGGCGGCGCGCCGACGTTCGTGATCGAGCGCTTGCGGATCTTGAACATGTGGCCGCAGTTGGTGCACTTGACGGTGACACCACCCGGCTTGAGACGCGCCTCGTCGAGCTCGTACTCCGTTTGACACTTCTCGCAGCGGACGTCCATCGTTCCAGGGCCTTAGCGACGCAACCTACCACGGCGGTTTCCCCGGTGCATCAGCTCCCGGGGATCGGTTCGCGCAGCTCGTAGCGGCCATACACCGACGGTAGCGCGCGGTTCTTAGTGCGCTTCAGAAGCGTCGACTTCCTCGACGGTGGCGAGGATGTCCTTCACGTCGATCAACCGCAGTCGCTCGTCCCACGGAACTCGCACGCCCGCTTCCTTGCGGAACAACACGTGCGCGCCGTGCGGAACTCCCGAGACGTTCTCCGTCACGTCGTCGGTGGTCGGCCGATCGCGCGCGACCTCGATGACCTTGCCGTAGAGCGCCTCGTCGTGAGCTTCCTTGGCACCGGCGGGCAGGAACAAGCCCGCGTCGGTGCGCTCCTCGATACGGATCACCTGCACGAGCACGCGCAGACCCAACGGAAGGATCAAGCGGTGCGGCTTTTCAGAGGTCGCGCTCGAAGACAACGGCGCCACTCTGCGCCAAGCACCGCAACTTGGTCAAGCCAGCACTCTGCAAGCGTGCGCGCGCGCCGTCGACCAGCGGGCCCATGTCGCGCGCATCGCACGATCCCGAGCGAACATCGACGCGCTGACCGGTGACCTTCGCGGTCCCCCACAGCCGCTGACGCTTGAGCTCTCGCTCGAGCTCCGCCGCGGCAGCGACTGCGTCGTCATCGGTAGTCGCCTGCACCGGCGCCGGTGTTGGCTCGTCGATCTCGACGGGGGCGGGCGCCGCGACGGGGGTGTCGTCGTCTTCTTCTTCGATCGTTTCGGTTGGTGTCGTCGTGCTCGCGGTCTTGGACCCACCGCCACTGCCGAGCAACACGACGAGGATGCCCACGAGCGCGACGCCCACGCCCGCGGCGAGATAGACACCCGTACGCGAGCCGCTCTCACCACCGCCCGCGACCGCGGTTCCACCGCCGGCGCTCGACTTCGTGCGCGCGATGGCGGGCAGAGGCTTGCCGCACTTCGGGCACTTCACGTACCCGGGGACGACGGCAACTCCGCACGAAGGACACGACGCCATGAGTGGATCGTACCGCCGCGGACGGTGAGCGCCGAAGTTTTCAGGCTCGCCTGCGACGACGAGTCACGACGAACCCACCTATACACACGAGCAGGATCGCCGCGCCGTTCGGTCCGCCTCCGGCGCTGCAGCAACCGGCGTCGTGCGAGACCTCGAGGCAGGTGCCCGGATCGTCGGCCGTCGGATAGATCGCGCAGACGCCCTCGATGTCGTCGGGCTCGAGCGTGGCCTTCTTGGTCTCGCCGCACTCCTGGTAGTTGAACATCGTCGCCTCGACGATCTTCGGGGCGTTGGTCTGGCTGCACAGCGGCACCGGGTTGCCCTCGCCATCGACGCGCGGATCATCGCCAGTCGCCAGACACGGATGCTCGAGCCCGAGCAAGTGACCGAGCTCGTGCGTGAGCGTGTTGAGTAGGTCCGCCTGGCAACCCGCGGTGCCGAGCGTCTGTCCCTCGTACGAGATCGCGAAGTATCTACCGTTCAGCTCGACGTCCGCGTCGACGATCGCGCCATCGCGAGGGCTGCTCCCGTCGTCGACGTACACCGCGGTCGTCAGGCCCGCGGCGCTCTCCGCGTAGCAGCGCATCGGATCGTTCTTCACCGCGGGGCGGCACCACGACGCGTCGCGGAACTTGATCACGTTCTTCATGTCGCGACCGACCTCGACAGGGGCGCGCCCGCGATTCCGGATCTGCATGTACGAGCAGCCCGCGATGCCTTGGTTCCACGTCTCGATCGCTTGGTCGACGAGATCGAACTCCCTGTCGCCAGGAATCGCCTTGGTGCCTGCGTCGTCGACGGTGACGAACACGCAGCCGGACTCCCAGTACAGCGACGCGCCTGCCTTGGTGGGGCCCGTTCGCACGAAGCCGGGCGGATAGGAGAGGACGCGAACGTCGTCGACGAGGACGTGCGTGCGCTGCTCGAGATCGGTGTCGCGATGCGCTGCGAGCGCGACGCGCATCCCGGCGACGAGCGGCTCGTCGATCGGCGTGCGTCCGTGGAAGAGGCGCATCGTGAGCCCGTCGACGTGGCCGCCCAGCTGGCTGACCACGACGGTGCCGCTGCTCGTCTGCACGACCGCTTCGGTGACGATGCGATCGTTGTCGCCGACCCACTTCGCTGACGTCTCGAGCACCACGCCCTCGATGGTCATCGCGGAGTCGGCGGGAGCACCTACCGCGACAGACGGGCCGAGGAGGCAGGCGAGCGCGAGGACACGGCGCATGGACCTGGGAGTTTATCATCGCGGTCTCGACCCGTGTTACAAGGGCCGCCCATGGCCCAAGCCACACGGCCCGTGCGTGTGCGGATCGCACCATCGCCGACGGGTGATCCACACGTTGGCACCGCCTACATCGCGCTCTTCAACTACGTCTTTGCGAAAAAGCATGGCGGTAAGTTCGTCCTCCGCATCGAGGACACCGACCAGACCCGCGCACGCAGGGACTCCGAGCGGATGATCTTCGATGCGCTGCGCTGGGTCGGCCTGTCGTGGGACGAAGGTCCGGACGTGGGTGGACCGTTCGCGCCGTACCGCCAGAGCGAGCGCGCAGAGCACTACAAGTCCGCCGCGGGCGAGCTGCTCGAGAGCGGAAAAGCCTATCGCTGCTTCTGCACCGCCGAGCGCCTCGCGAAGATGCGCAAGCAGGCCGAGGCCGAGAAGCGCAACACGGGCTACGACCGCACGTGCCGCGACCTCGATCCCGCCGAGGCGCGCAATCGCGCCGCGCAGGGCGAGCCGCACGTCGTGCGCTTGAAGGTGCCGATCGAAGGTCCGATCGTGGTGCACGATCAGCTGCGTGGTGAGATCTCGATCGACGCGACGCAGATCGACGACCAGGTGCTGCTCAAGACCGACGGGCTGCCCACGTATCACCTCGCGAACGTCGTCGACGATCACCTGATGCAGATCACGCACGTCGTGCGCGCCGAGGAGTGGATCTCGTCGACGCCCAAGCACGTGCTGCTGTACCAAGCGTTCGACTGGGAGCCGCCGCAGTTCATCCACATGCCGCTGCTTCGCAACCAGGACAAGTCGAAGATCAGCAAGCGCAAGAACCCGGTCTCGATCAACTACTACCGAGACATCGGCATCCTGCCGAAGGCGCTCCTCAACTTCCTCGGGACGATGGGCTGGTCGTTCGGCAACGACCGCGAGAAGTTCACGCTCGAGGAGATGACCGAGGTGTTCACCTGGGATCGCATCGCGCTCGGCGGTCCGGTGTTCAACATCGAGAAGCTCGTCGCGCTCAACGAGAAGTACATCCACGAGCTCGACTACGAGGCGCTCGCGCAGACGCTGATCGATTGGCGCTTGAACAAGGAGTACCTGGTCAAGCTGATGCCGCTCATCCGCGAGCGGTCCAAGAAGCTCGACGACATCATCCCGCAGGTCGAGTACTTCTTCGCCGGCGATCTGGACTACACGCCGGTGCGCGCGGAGATGTCGATTCCCGAGCTGTCGCTCGATGGACATCGCGACGCGATCCTCGCGCTCGTCGACGCGCTCGAGGCGCGCGATGGATTCACGAAGGCCGTGATCGAAGAGGAAGCAAAGAAGTGGATCGAGGCTCGCGGCTGGAAGCCGAAGCATGGCTTTAGCCTGCTGCGCCTCGCGGTCACCGCGCGCAAGGCATCGCCTCCGCTGTTCGACACGATGGAAGTGCTCGGTAAGGAGATCACGCGCCGCCGTCTTCGCAACGTCGCCAAGATGTTCCACGACGAGCACGAGGCGGAGAAGAAACGCGCCGAGGCGGCGGCAAAGGCCGCGGCGAAAGCGGCCAAGTCGTAGTGCTCGCGACGCTCTGGCGCTGGGTCAAGCTCGTTAGCATCGATCAGTGGCGCGCGATCGATCGCGAGACCGTGCGCACGCCCGACGAGGCAGGCACGACGAACCTGCGCATCCTCGCGATCCTGCTCACGTGCTGCATCTCGCTCACGCTGCAGGAGTACCTCGGTAACCACCAGACGTACGCGAAGTGGTTCACGGATCGGCGCGATCCCAACTGGGAGCTGTGGGGCTTTGCGTGGTGGTCGGGCTGGCGCTTGTTCGGCTACGTGATCCTGCCGCTGATCGTGATCGCGATCCTGCCGGGCGAGAAGGTCCGCAACTACCACGTCTCGTTCAAGGGCTTCTTCAAGCACCTGTGGATCTACGCGGCGATGTTCGCGTGCATCTTGCCGGTCGTCATTCAAGCATCGACGACCGGCTCGTTCCGCAACACGTATCCGTTCTATCGAATGGCGAATCGCTCGCAGTTCGATCTGTGGACGTGGGAAGCGCTGTACGCGATGCAGTTCGTCTCGCTCGAGTTCTTCTTCCGCGGCTTCCTGCTGGAGGGCCTGCGCAAGTCACTCGGTGCGAACGCGATCTTCGTGATGATCGTGCCGTACTGCATGATCCACTACGGCAAGCCGATGCCCGAGACGCTCGGCGCGATCGGTGCGGGCCTCATCCTCGGCACGCTCGCGATGCGCACCAAGTCCATCTGGGGCGGCGTGCTCATCCACATCGGCGTGGCGGTGACGATGGACGTTCTCGCACTGCGCGGCTGTCCTCCCATGGGAAGTGGCCGCTATTGTCACTAGGATTCGCCTGCGACGATCGTTCAACTTCTAACGTCCGGATATATCCATGACCCGCACTCGCTTCGCTCTGCTCCTCGCTCTCTCGCTTGCTGCGTGCAAGAAGGAAGCGCCGACGGAAATCACGCCGCCGTCGAACGGTCCTACCGAGAAGGGCTCCGCCGCCGAGAAGGGTGGAGACCCCGGCGTGAAGGCTCCGGACAACGACGCGATCACCAAGGAAGAGGCGGAGACGTTCGGCACGCAGTTCGCCGCGGCGCTCTCCCCGTGCGACGCGAGCAAAGCCGAGGCGCTGATCGACGCGCGGAAGTTCACCGACCGCTTCGACGCGAAGACGCGGTCGCAGATCGGAACGTTCGACCAGCTCGGCGAGAGCTTGTGCGCGGGGCTCGGTGCCGACTCGAACGTGAAGTTCGTCGGCGTCGTGCAGAAGGACGGCGTCAATCGTCCGCGCATTCGCACGATCGTTCGCGGCGGCGTGAACTTCCTCGACGTGCTCGTCGTCCGCGAGCCGGACAAGTCGCTCAAGCTGATGGATGTCTATTCCCTGCGCAACGGTGAAGAGATGTCCGGTCTGCTATCTCTTGTCGGCAAGCTGATCTCGCACGGCGAAGCCGCCGCACGCGCGTACATCGACGCGACGCAGCTCCACGGCCAAGGCAAGTACGCCGAGGCCAAGAAGCGTTACATGGAGATTCCGGCGGAGGTGCGCACCAAGGTGAAGGCGATCGCGCTGCAAGGTCTGACGATCGACGTGCAGTCGCCGCCCGAGGTGTACCTCGCGTCGATCGAAGAGTTTCGCAAGAACTTCCCGAACGACCCGTCGGTGAACCTCGTCGAGATCGATGCGCACTCGCTCAAAGAGGACTATCCGAAGCTCGTCGCGAGCCTCGATTCGCTGGCCGCGAAGACGAACAACGACCCGTACGTGCTGATCATGCGCGCGCGTGCGTGGCAACGTGCAAAGGAGTTCGACAAGGCCACGGCGGATGCGCTGGCCGCGGTCACCGCGGAGCCGGACATGTGGCATGCCGATGGTGGAAACGTGCTGGTCGAGGTGGCGGTCGGGCAGAAGAAGTACGCTGACGCGGTCGGCTACCTCGACAAGATGCTGAACGAGACGTTCACCAAGGATGCGATCGACAACGCGCTCGAGTCCGACAAGACCTTCAACGCGTTCGTCAAAAGCACCGAATACAAAGCGTGGCGCGCTGCGAAGTAACCGGTGAGCGTTCGCGCTCGCGATCGACTCTGCGTGGCCGAGCATTTTTTCGATTGACGGTGTTGATCGAGATCCTTAGTGTCGAGATCGAGCACCGACGGTCTGATGCGAGACCCGAGGGAACTCTGTCTCCTACTTCTGCTATCCAGGGATCTGCCTCTGTTCTGGGTGTGCACGCCTGCTCGTCAGGAAGCCCGAAAGATTATGTGGAGCCCACCTACGCAAACGCGTAGGGGATAGAACCCCTCACGGTCGGACGGTGGTGCTCATTTGAGGCGCAGCGGACACAAGCCGCTGCGCCTCCTCCTTTTTCGGGCTACCCTGGTCTTCTGGTAGCGGGGTCATGAGACAGGCCGACATCGGAATTCCGATCGGGACGGTCATCGACGGGAAGTACCGCGTAGATGGTGTGGTTGGCCGTGGTGGCATGGGCACGGTCTTTCGCGCCCAGCACATGGCGTTGCACGAGCCGGTCGCGATCAAGATCCTGCACCGCGACGCCGCCCGCGACGACGAGATCCGCTCGCGGTTCCTCCGGGAGGGGCAGCTCGCCGTGAAGCTACGCAGCGAGCACGTCGCGCGCATTCACGACATCAGCCAGACCGACGACGGGCTCCCGTACATGGTGATGGAGCTGCTCGAGGGCGCGGATCTCGGGCAGCTGGTCGAGCAGAACGGTGCGATGCATCCGCCGATCGCGGTCGATCTGCTGCTGCAAGGCTGCGACGCGATCGTCGAGGCGCACTCGCTCGGCATCGTGCACCGCGACATCAAGCCCACGAACCTGTTCGTCAGCTTCCGGCCCGACCAGACCGCGATCGTGAAGGTCCTCGACTTCGGGATCTCGAAGTCCGCGACGACCGACCTGTCGTTGACGCAAACGCAGTCCATGCTCGGCACGCCAGCCTACATGTCTCCGGAGCAGATGCGCTCTGCACGCGATGTCGATCAGCGAACCGACATCTGGTCGCTCGGCACCGTGCTCTACGAGCTGGTCGAGGCGCGCCGTCCGTTCGAGGCCGAGTCGTTCTCCGAGATGTGCGTGATGGTCGCTGTCGATCCGCCGCGTCCGCCCGTGAATGCTCTGGAGCTCACCTCGGTGCTCATGCGCTGCCTGGAGAAGTCACCGGAGCAGCGCTACGCAAGCGTGGCCGAGCTCATGGCCGATCTCGCGCCGTTCGCGAACAACCCGGATGCAGCGCGCTACTACCTGACGCGCGCACGACGCGTGCTCGGCATTCGTGATTCCTCGCCGGTCGTTCGCCGGCCCTCGACACCATCGTTCGATTCGGGGCCGATCGCGACCGTCACACCGCCGGCGATGCCGATCGCGAACCTCACGATGCACGGTCCGCGTGCGGTGCCTGCACCGACGATGGCGAGGCTTCACGGTGACCGACCACCGCGCCCCGCCTCCTCGCCGCTCACGCTCCGTTCGCGACGTACGCTCTGGTTCGTCGTCGCGGCGGCCCTCTGCCTCGGGGTCGGCGGTGCGCTCGCCTACGTGAAGGTCACCGAACCTGACACCAAACCGCCAGCGACGATCGTCGGCGAGCCCGAGCCAACACGTCCCGACGTGACGGCGCCGATCGTGGAGCCACCGGATGCAGCGATCGTCACGGACGAAGGCGGCGGCGCGACGGCCGCGGGCGACGCGATCGTCGATGCGGGCAGTGGATCCGCGACGACGACGGTCACGCCGGTCACGCCGGTCACGCCGGTCACGCCAGGCACGCCAGGCACGCCAGGCACGCCAGGCACGATCGACAAGCCGCCGCCGAAGAAGCCGCCGGTGAAGAAGCCACCGGTGAAGAAGCCACCGGTGAAGACGACGCCACCGCCGACGCCCGAGGTCGCGAAACCTCCGGACAAGCCGCCGGCGAAGAAGTGCGATCCGTTCGACTCGCGCGTGAAGTGCAAGTAGTAGCGCCCGCGGCGCTTACTTGCCTTCGCGCCAGTTCGGGCCTTCGCCGCCCTGCGTGGCCGTGGACTTGACGCCGCGGCCCATCATCGACTCGCGCGTCTCGATCGCGTCGGCGCGATCCTCGACGGGCTTCGCGTGCTCGCCCGTGTCCATGCGAATCGCATCGCACGGGCACGCCTCGACGCACAGGCCGCACACCACGCAGCGCAGCTCGTCGATCTCGAACACCGCCGGGCGCTTCTCGATGCCCTTGTCGTCGACCTCGGCGGGGATGATCGTGATGCAGTGCGCGGGGCACACCGTCGGGCAGCACATGCACGCGACGCAACGAACCGTGTTGTCGTCGCGCAGCGTGAGGCGGTGGAGACCACGGAAGCGCTCCGGGTAGACCACCTTCTCCTCGGGGTACTGCACGGTCTCGATATCGTTCTTCAGCGTCTCTTCGTCGGGCGCACCTGCCTGGCGGCGGTTGGTGAGCTTCTTGAGCGGCAGGAAGAAGTTCTTGGCGAAGTGCTTCAGCGTGACGCCGAGGCCCTTCCCCGTTGCCGCGAGGAACGTGACGTCCTCCGGCTCGGGCCGCACGATCTGGATCGTGCGTACGCGCGGGTGGCGATCCGAGACCGAGAGGACCTTGGGTCCCTCGTGCTCGTCATCATGAGCGTGTTCGTCGTGGGCAGCAGACATCACGAACCTCCCGGCACGCCAGGCGTCGTGCACGCCGTGACGATCAGCTTGATGAGCGCAGTGACCATGATGTTCGCGAGCGCGAGCGGCAGCAGCAGCTTCCAGCCGAGGTTCATCAGCTGGTCCGCGCGGAAGCGCGGCAGCGTCCAGCGAACGAGCAGCTGGAACCAGCAGAGCAGGATCACCTTGGCACCGAACGCACCGAACTGGAGCAGCACGACGACCCAGTGATCGAGCGGGATCCAGCGACCACCCTCGTGGAACGTTCCGAGCGACGTGGTGACCATCTCGCCACCGATGCGGAAGCCGTCCGGATCGAGGAACGGAACCTGGTAGCCGCCGAAGAACACGGTCGCGACGACCGCCGAGATGAAGACGATCTCGATGAACTCCGCGAGGAAGAAGATGCCCCAGCGCATGCCGGAGTACTCGACGAAGTAGCCGATGATCTCCGGCTCGCCTTCGGGGATGTCGAACGGCGCGCGCTTGGTCTCCGCGATCGCCGCGGTGAAGAACAGCAGGAGTCCGACGGGCTGCCAGAGCCACAGCCAGTTGAACGGGTTCGACGGCGCCATCGATGCGGTCGCGCCGTGCGCTGCGATGTGACCGGGCTCGAGCGAACCGGTGACGAGGAACGCGCCCATGAGCGCGAGACCCATCGCGACCTCGTACGACATCATCTGCGACGAGCTACGCAGACCGCCGAGGAGCGCCCACTTGTTGTACGAGGCCCAGCCCGCGAGCGTGCCGCCGTAGTTGGCGAGCGTGAGCACCGCGAAGTAGAAGATCAGACCGAAGTCGATCTGGAACATCTGCATGCGGATCGAATCGGCGAACTCGGGCGCCGTCGGATTCGCAGCGAGGTTGTAGTCGGAGAGCACCTCGGTGAGGTGGTGCGGATAGATCGTCGGGCCGAACGGGATGATGCAGAACGCGATCAGCACGGGGGCGATCGCGAGGATCGGTGCGAGCGTGAACAGCCCCTTGTGCACGTTGCCCGGGATGAAGTCTTCCTTGAAGATCATCTTCAGCGCGTCAGCGACGAAGTGAAGGATGCCCTTCAGCTTGATCGGACCGATGTTCGCGCGGTTCGGACCGAGGCGGTCCTGCATCATCGCGCTCTGCCGGCGCTCCGCCCACGTGAGGAGCGATGCGAGCGGCATCACGAGCAACAGGATGACGAAGACCCACTTCGTTCCTGGCCAATCGAGAATCGCGTACAGAGTCGACATTAGCCTCGGCTCCCATGGAAGCGCAGCGACAGCGGGCGCGCTTCACGCACCCATACGAGGTCCTTCCAACCGGGGACCGCTGCGATCATGTCTTTGAACACCTCGCGCGGATGCGTCCACGCGAGCTTCACCGTCGTTGCTTGGGCGAGACGCACCACGATCTCCCACGCAGGCAACGCCTGCCCCGGGGCCGCGAACGCCGCGTGCATCCGCTGCACGTGACCCTTGTTGTTGGTGATCGTGCCGGCGATCTCGGCCCACGCGGCCGCAGGCAGCGCGACCTTCGCGTGCGAGACCGGACCGCGCTCGTGCGACGCGATCGCGACGTACTCGAGGTTGTTGGTGAGCCGCGCCGTGTCGATGCCCGGAAGCACGTCGCCCAAGGCGAGGATGCCGCGGACCTGTGCGTCGAGCTCGAACACCGGCTTGGTCTGGAGGCCGAGCGCCTCGGCGATCGCCTTCACGCCGGTGAGGTTCGGGTTGATATCGGCGACGCGAAGGCGACCATCCGCGCGCGCCGGCACCGGCGGCTTGGCCGCGATGTACACGTGCGAGACGCCCCACGCTTGCGCGAGCTTGGCGAGCGCGAAGTTGTCCTCGTTGGAGTGCAGCGCGCTGAGCACGACGGCGAACTGGCCCGCCGCACGACCTGCCGCGAGGCAATCCGCAGCGGCGCGGATCGCGCGATCCCAGCCAGCGGGCAATCCCTCGACGGTGGCCGCCGCGAGGCGCTCTTCGCGCAGGTCGTGATACGTGAACCGACCCTCGTCGCACATCCAGTAGTCATTGACGTCTGGGTTGTGGCGAGGAACGAGGCGCCACGCGCGCCCGTGCTTGTGATGGATCTCGACGTTGCAGCCCGTCGCGCAGCCGTTGCAGATCGAGGGCGTTGCCTCGAGCTCCCACGCGCGCATCGTGAAGCGGAAGTCCTTGGCGGTGAGCGCACCGACCGGACAGACGTCGACGACGTTGAGCGAGTACGGGTTATCGAGCTTCTCGCCCGGCGGCGTGGTGAGCACCTCGTGATCGCCGCGATACGCGAAGTCGAGCTGGTGTTGCCCCGACGTGTGATCGCACGCGCGGATGCAGCGCGAGCACAGGATGCAGCGCTCTTGATCGAGGACGACCGTCGGTCCGAGATCGACCGCCTTGTCCTTCTCGACCTTCGGCGTGTCGACGCGCGAGTCCGCGTTGTCGTGCTCGAAGTACAGCTTCTGCAGCGTGCACTCGCCCGCCTTGTCGCAGATCGGGCAATCGATCGGATGGTTGACGAGCGTGAACTCGAGCTGCTGCTTGCGAGCGAGCGTGGACTGCGCGTCCGTGGTGCGGACGACCATGCCCTCACCGACGATCTGCTGGCAGCTCGGCTGGAGCTTCGGGTTCTTCTCGACGGACACGAGGCACTGGCGGCACTGCGCCACGATCGGGAGACCCGGGTGGTAGCAGAACGCGGCGATGTCGATGCCGAGGAGCTTCGCCGCTTCGAGGACGTTGGTCCCCTTGGGCACGGTGACCGACTGGCCGTCGATGACGAGCGTGACCTTGTTGGGATCCGTGACCGGCGGTGGAGCGGGTGGCGCCGTGACGGCGGAGGGTTGCGTCGTGTCGCTGCTCATTTATCGCACTCGCCGCCGATCATGTTGATCATGCCGAAGATGGGGACGATGTCCGCGATCAGGTGACCGTGGATCAGGTTGCTGGCCGTCGAGAGATGCACGAACGACGGCGACCGCACGTAGGCCTTGTACGGGCGACCCGTTCCGTCGGCGACGACGAAGAAGCCGAGCTCGCCGTTGCCACCCTCGAGGAACGAGTAGGTCTCGCCGGCGGGCACCTTGATGCCGTCGACGATGTGCTTGAAGTGGCGGATCATCGATTCGATCGTGTTGTACGTCGCCACCTTTGGCGGCAGCGCGCAGCGCGGATCGTCGATGACGACCGGACCGTCGGGGATCTGCTTCATGCACTGACGCAGGATATGGATCGACTGGTGGATCTCCTCGACGCGAACGAGGAAGCGGTCGTAGCAGTCACCCGTGGTGCCGACGGGAACGTCGAACTCGACCTCGGGATAGATGGAGTACGGGTAGTCCTTGCGAACGTCGTAATCGAGTCCCGCCGAGCGAGCGATCGGTCCCACACAGCCCGTGGCGATCGCTTCGTCCCTCGTCATCGCGCCGATACCGGCCATGCGATCGCGGAAGATCTTGTTGGAGCTCAACAGGCCCGACACGTCGGGGAGAACCTCCTTCTCGATCTTCGCGAGCGTGTGCTCGAGGCGATCGAGGAAGCCCGCCGGCAGATCCTTGTTCACGCCGCCGACGCGCACGTACGTGTGCGTGAGGCGTGCGCCCGAGACGACCTCGAGCAGCTCGTAGAGCCACTCGCGCGCCTTCAAGAAGAACAGGAACGGACCGAACGCGCCGAGCTCCATCGCCGAGGCGCCGCAGCACGTGAGGTGATCCGTGATGCGCGAGATCTCCGAGACGATCACGCGGATGTACTCCGCGCGGCGAGGAATCTCCTTCGTGATCCCCATCAGCTTCTCGGCGACCATCGCCCAGCCGCAGTTGTTGATCATCGGCGAGACGTAGTTCAGGCGATCCGTGTACGGGAACACCTGCGTGTACGTCGCGTGCTCGCTCTCCTTCTCGAAGCAGCGGTGCAGATAGCCGGGCTGCACGTCGGAGCGAACGACCTTCTCGCCGTCGACGGTGAGCACGATACGAACCGTGCCGTGCATCGCCGGGTGCGAGGGGCCCATGTTGACCGTCATCAGATCCGGCGGCAGCTCCTGCTCGGTGTCCGAGAGGTCCTGCGCGTCCTTGCGACCGAGGACGAGTTGCTTGAGCGACTGTGCGTCGGTGACGGGCGCCATTACTTGTGCTCCCCAGCGCCGGGACGCTTGATCGGGTTGAGCGGGAGGTCATCGCGGCGCACGAGCGGCTGCCGCTTGTCCTTGGGATAGTCCTTGCGGAGCGGATAGCCGACGAACTCTTCGTAGAGATAGATGCGGCGCAGGTCCGGGTGTCCGTCGAACTTGATGCCGTACATGTCGAACGTCTCGCGCTCCTGCCAGTTGAACGCGGGCCAGAGTCCGGCGAGCGACGCCACGCGAGGATCGTGCTCCGGCACCTCGATCTCGAGGCGGATACGGTGGCGATGCTTCGTCGACCGCAGCTGATAGCAAACGGTGAAGCGAGGCTTGGACTCGTCCCACTTCGCGCTCGGCGGTTGGTTGAGCGGGCTCCAATCGAGCCAGTCGATCGCGGTGCAGAACACCGGTGCATCGAACAGCATCGCTGGATCCGTCTTGAGCCACGTCGCGACCGCGAGGAGCGAGTCGCGCTTGATCCACGCGATCTCGTCACCGTGCGGCGACGCGGTGCGATCGACCGCGCCGGCGTGGGTGGACGTGAGCGCGTCGAGAACTTTCTGCGCCATGGTCGATTCCTACCCTTCGTCGCCGGCCGCGCGGGCCGCGAGGATCTTCTCGTGCTTCTCGCGAACCTGGCTGTGCGCACGTCCGCCCTGGATCCGATCCATGAGCAGCATGATCGCGTCGAGCACTTGCTCCGGTCGCGGAGGGCAACCGGGGATGTAGACGTCGACGGGGATGACCTGATCGACGCCGGGCATCGTGTGATAGTTCTGGTAGAAGCCGCCCGTCGACGCGCACACGCCGAACGCGATGACGAACTTCGGCTCCGCCATCTGATCGAACACGCGCTTCACGGCGGGACCCTGCTTCTCGGTGATCGTTCCGACCACCATCAGCAGGTCACTCTGGCGCGGCGAGAAGCGCGGGAACTCCGCACCGAAGCGCGCGATGTCGTACTTCGGGCCGGCGACGGACATGAACTCCATGCCGCAGCACGCGGTGACGAACGGATAGCTGAACAGCGAGAACTTTTGGCCCCAGGCAACTGCCTTGTCGAGCATCGAGCTCTTCGCCCATTTGGCCGCGTCCTCGAGACGCGTCGTGGTGATCTCTACTCCCATCCGATCGCCTTCTTTCTCCAGACGTAGGCGAGAGCGACCACGAGGATCGCGACGAACAGCAGCATCTCGGCGAATCCGAAGACGCTGACCTGCGGCATGCCTGTGGGGCCTACGGTCTTCGACAGCTGGTTGTAGAGGACCGCCCACGGGTACATGAAGGCTGCTTCGATATCGAACACCAGGAACAGGATTGCTACCTGGTAGAACTTCACGCTGTAGCGACCGCGTGGTGTTCCGATCGGCTCGCTGCCGCATTCGAACGGCTTCAGCTTTTCGGGGGTTGAGACTTTGGGGCCGATGAACACGGCGAGCGCGACGAACAGTCCGCAAAAGCCGAGCGCGAACGCGATCGCCAGCCCCGCTGGCATATAAGCCTGTAGCTGCAAAGCAGGCGCAGTATATGGCGGCGGGTAGGGCGGTCAACGAACGGCGTCGCCAATTAGCGGAAGGCGATCGCGCGGTTACCTGGGCCTTTCACCTGCGACAAAGCGCCACGATCGCCGCATGATCAGCGGACGATCGTCGGGCGATCCTCGGGTGATCGTCGGACGATCGTCGGACGATCACCGGGCGCTCAGATATTGGCTTGGGCGTTCCGGAGCGCTTCTTCGAGCGCGGCGACCATCGTGTCGTTCATGTCGACGAGATAGATGGTCTCGGGGTTCGGGCGGCGATGCGCGCGGATCTCCTCGACGATCGCGCGAGCCGCTTCGTCGATCGGCACATCACCGAGATCGGTGCCGATGCCAGGGATCGCGATGACCTTGAAGCCGTTGCGGTCCGAGGCGATGAGCGCGGCGCGCGCGGCGCGGCGAACGTTCTCGGCGCCGATCTTCATGCCGGGCTCTTCCATCGTCGGCACGTGGATCACGTTCTTCGCCGGCAACTGCCCCGCGGTGGTCACGAGCGCGGCGCCCACGGCGATCGGCGCGGCCTGCATGGCGGCCTGCTGGATCACGTCGCCACCCTGCCGGCGCAACGAGCCACCAATTCCACCCCCCATGATGCCGAGCGAGTTGGCCGGATTGACGATGGCGTCGACCGGCAAGTTCCAGAGCTCCGCTTTGGCTACGTGCACCTGCATTTGCGAAAGCCACGTAACACAGGCCCGAAAAAACGAAAAGCCCGCCGAAGCGAGCCTCGCAGGTGGTCGGCGGTGCCGAGTGGCTTACGCGCAGGCCTTCTCGAGCTCGGCCTCGACCTTGTCCTCGGCCCACTTCTTTGCGACAGCGAGCTCCTTCACGATGAGCTGCTTCGCGTTGTCGAGCATCTTGCGCTCGCCGAACGACAGGACCTTGGACGACTTGAGTCGGTACAGGTCGCGATACACCTCGGCCACGTCGAACAGCGAGCCGGTCTTGATCTTCTCCATGAACCCGCGATAGCGGCGGTTCCAGGTCTGCTTGTCGATGTGGACATCCTTCTCGCGGAGGATGTCGAACACTTCCTCGATCTCCGACGAGGTGGCGACGGGGCGCAGCCCGACCTGATCAGCCTTTTCCTTCGGCACGAGGATCTGCATTCCCGTGGCGAGTACTTTCAGCACGTAGAAGGAGCACACCGTGGTGTTGATCTCTTTCTTTTCGATCCCGATCACCTCGGCTACGCCGTGGGCGGGATAGACGGCCTTTTCACCGATCTTGAAGTCGTTGCTGTTCACTAGGTTCTCCTAAACAACTCGCTAGACCACCGAAGGAGAGGCAATGGTGATGCCACTTCGGGAATGATGCGAAGTCGTGTGGTTGCCGTCATGGAACCCGTCGCGTTGCGCCAGACTGTCACAGACGGACGCTGTACCTAACGGCGGGGTTCTGTAAGGCGCGGCGGAGTTTATCAACCCCGACGGCGATGGCTAGGAAAAACGTGACGCGGCCGGTCGAGTAGCCGGGGCGTCAACGGGATTACGAGGACTTGGGAAGCCAAGAAAATGTGAGATCTACGCGGACCTGGTACCCTTTTCCTTCACGTGCGCGGATCGCTCGGGCAGCTGCTCATCCAGCAAGGCGTCATCGATGCCTCGGCCCTGTCCGACGCGCTGGCCCGCCAGAGTGGTCGTCACCCCCTCGCGTCCGAGCTCTACGCGCTTGGCTACGCGAGCGAACGCCAGCTCGCGATGGCGCTGTCGATCCAGACCGGCTGGCCCGGCATCGTGTTCGACGAGTCGGTGATCCGGCTCGACGTGCTCGAGCACGTGTCGCTCGAGTGGGCGCGCATCTTCAGCGCGCTCGTCGTCTATGAAGACGCGCAGTCGATCGTCATCGCGGCGGCGCGACCCGAAGACGCGATCGTCCCCGCGCGCGAGCTCGCGGCCGCACGCGGCAAGAACGTGGAGCTCCGCATCGCGCTCGACGTCACGCTCGCGCGATCGATCCGCGTGGCGTTCCAACGCTACAAGGACGGCGAGACGTACCTGTTCGGCGTCGAAGCGAATCGCCAGACGACGCATCTCGCGGTCGTCGCACCGGACTCGGATCACCACGACGACGCGCGCAGCGCACAGCGTGCACTCGCGGAGGAGGCCGCGCGCGCGATCGAGGACAACGAGGAGCTGCCGTCCGAAGATCTGAACGCAGGCGCCACGTTCTCCGGCGAGTGGCACGCGAACACGATCACCACGACCACGTCGGCAGACGATCGCATCGTCGAAGAAGCGACGCTCGTGATCGCCGAGGAGCTCGATCGCGGAACCGAGATCGACTCCACGAGCGGCGGACGCATGCGCGCGCTCGTCGTCGATCCGGATCCCCCGGGCCGCATCCAGCTCGTCGCGGAGCTCGAGCGGTTGGGCATCGAGTGCCAAGCAGCCGGCGTCGGCGCGCAAGCGATCGAGCTCCTCTCGCAGCTCGCGTTCGATCTCGTGTTCGCCGATGTGGCGACCCCCGAGCTCGACGGACTTCGCATGTGCCGTGCGATCAAACGGTCGCGCCGGCTCGCGCGCACGCGCGTGATCGTCACGACCAGCGTCGTCGACTCGGGGCAGATTCCCGACGCCACGCTGCAACAGCACGGCGCCGACGGCTACCTCGAGAAGCCGCTCGATCCGCGCCGCTTGCACCGGCTGCTTCGCGACCTCAACAGCGACGAGCGCGCCGATCACGAGGCGATCCTCGCGGACGCGCTCGGTCGCTATCACAACGGAGACATCGACGGAGCGATCGCGCGGCTGCGCGGCGCACTCGTCGCCGATCCGTCGAGCCCCAAGCTGCACTTCATGCTCGCGAACATGCTGCAGCGCGCGTCGCGGTGGAGCGAAGCCGTCGACGAGTACGAGTCGGTCGTCGACTTGCAGCCCGCGTACTTTCCCGCGCTGACGCGCCTCGCGTATCTCTATTTCCGCCAGGGGCTGCACGCGCGCGCCGTCGAGACGTGGCGCCGCGCGCTGCCGGTGTGCGAGGACCCGGCGCTGCGGCGAAACATCGAGCTGTTCATGCGCAAGCTCGTCGCCGACATGTCCAAAGCGGACTCGAACGTCGGCTAGCCGAGCGTGCCGGGGTTCATGATGCGATCGGGATCGATCGCGTCGCGCAGCCCACGAAGATACGCGTCGAGCTTTGTCGCGCGTGCGCCGAGGAGCCACGCGCCGGCCGTGCCCGCCGCGCGCTCGCACGCAGCGACGATGTCCGCGGACGCGGGCTCGCCGTCGCCAGCGAGGAACGTGAAGAACATCACCGCACCGTCGGCGTCGAAGCGCGACACGTGCGCGCGCATCGCGACCTTGCTCGTCTGCGCGTGCTCCGACACTGCGCGATACACCGCGCGCAGCTTGCTCGGGGTGGCCATCACTTGCAGCGACGGTGACGGGCCGGGGCTCGGCTCGCCAGCGTGCGTGCGTCGCCACCACAGATCGGCGAGCGCGTTGTCCGTGATCGTGCCGCCCTCGGCGACCACGGCGCTCGTGATGAGATCGCGATCGCACGCGCAGAGATCCGTCGGTCCGGCGGTGGCCGCGCAGAGGAGCGCGTGGTTGGCGGGGAGCGCGAGACCGTCGAAGTGGATCGCGGCCTCCGCGGCGTCGTAGATGCGAAGTCCCGACGGCGCGGCTTCCTCGCGCAGCGCGAGATAGACGGCGGAGAACGCCGCGTCCATCGACGGCAGAATGTACGCGGCGACGAGGCGTGACTCGGGTCTCTTGTGAATGCGCAGCACGGCGCTCGTGATGAAGCCGATCGTGCCTTCGCTGCCACAGAGCGCGCGCGCGAGGTCGGGTCCCGTCGAGCGACGCGGCGCGACGCGCGTGTGCACGGTGCGGCCATCCGCGAGCACGGCGGAGACTCCGACGACGGCGTCCTCGAAGAAGCCGTGACGCGCGCTCGACTTGCCCGGCGTGCGCACGGCGATGATGCCGCCGAGCGAGGACGTGAGCACGACCGGCGGATAGTCGCCGAGCGAGAGTCCGCGCGGCGACAGGATGCGTTCCAGCTCGAGGCCCGTCAGGCCGACCTGCGCGTGAACGAGCAGCGACATCTCGTCGAGCTGGAGCACCTGATCGAGGCGCTTCGTCGAGATGAACACCCGCGGGCGATCCGGATCGGCGCCCCGCTGCACGCGGCCACCGGCGCCGAGTGGATGCACGGCTGCTTTGTGCTCGGCCGCGCGGCGGATCACGTCGGCGACCTCTGCCGTCGAGCTCGGCGACACGCGATAGTTGTGCGCGTCGAGCTCCTCGACGTTCTCGTAGCCGACCGCGAGCATCAGCCCGCGACCGAGGGTGAAGTCGCGATCGCTCACAGACGCCTCCGGTCGGAGAGGCCCATCTTGCCCGGGTTCAAGATGCCGTCGGGATCGAGGCTCGCTTTCGCGGCTTCGAAGATCGCCATCGACTCGCGGTGCTCGCCCGCCATGTACGGAGCCTTGAGCAGACCGACGCCGTGGTGATGGCTGATCGTTCCGCCGACGCGCGTGGTGGCCTCGAGCCCGTCGCGCCAGATCGCGTCGTAGATGCGCTCGGCGGCCTCCGCGTCGGGAGCCGTGCTCGCGAACGTGAAGTAGATCGAGCAACCGTCGGCGTACGCGTGGGAGAAGTGCGCCATCACGAGCGCGTGCTGACCGATCGCCTCGCGCACCGACGTGTAGAGATCGCCGAGGCGGTCCCAACTCGACGCGACCTCCATCGTGTCGACGAACGCGCCGTCGCGGAACACGGGGCTCATTCGATACGACACGTGATAGCGATGCGCGAGCCACGACCAGCCCGGGTCCTCGCCCTTGTCGCGCGCACCGGCCGTCTCGAGCTCGTGGAACGTGAGCGCGGCCTCGATCTCCGTGCGAATGCGCGAGCCCTCGAGCCCGATGATCATGCGGCAACCGCGACGCGCGACTTTCTCCACCGCGCCGAACAGCTTGTTCACCGTCGACGATCTTCCGAGCGCTGCGTTCATGGCGACCTTGCGCGAGGTCGTGCCTTTCGCGAACGCGATGATGCGATCGATCATGCCGGCGTCGTCCGCACGAGGAGCGCCGGGCCACGCGGGCAGCGCGCCCGAGGAGATCGCCGGAACCGGCCCGCGCACGACGGTGCTCTCCTCGTGCGGCTGGTCCTTCTTGCCGAACGAATTGATCAGCGTGTCGAGCTCGTCGTAGAGCCGCACCACCGAGGGGCGCAGGCCTTTCTGCAGCACGCGGCGGATCGCCTCGACGCCGGTCGCGACGTCGTCGACCTCGAAGCCGCGGAACACGCGCAGCTGCGGCGCCGGCGCCACGCGCACGCGCGCCGACGTGATGATGCCGAGCGTTCCCTCGCTACCGAGGAGCAGCTGCGTCCACGACGGACCGCGCAGCGCGCGGTTGGGGCCGTCGGTCTCGATGACCTCGCCCTTGCCCGTGACCACGGTGAGACCGGCGACGCGATCCTCGACCTTGCCGTACTTCGTCGAGAGCTGGCCGGCGGCGCGCGTGGCGAGCCATCCGCCGACGGTGGAGCAATAGATCGATGACGGGAAGTGACCGAACGTGTAGCCGCGCCGCGAAAGCTCGCGCTCGAAGCGCTCACCGTTGATGCCGGCGTCGACGTCGCAGATCAGCTCGTCGGAGTGCACGCTGCGCAGCTGTTGCATGCGCTTCGTGTCGATCGTGATGCCGCCGAAGATCGGCACCGCGCCGCCGCACACCCCCGAGCCACCGCCATACGGGATGATCGGAATGCGTCGCTCGCGCGCGAGCTTCACCACCGCCACGATCTCGCGCACGTGCTCGGGCCACACGACCGCGTGCGGCCTGGGCACGTCGAGCCTACCCTCGCGATAGTGGAGCAGCAGGCGCGGCCACATGTCGCGCGCGTACGTGTCGAGATCGACCGTCCGCATGGACATGCGGCGCGGGCCGACGATCGCTTCGAGGTCGCGCTGCAGGCGCTCGACGTCGACGGTCGCGATCATTGTCCTCGACGGTACTGCAACTGGACTCGACCTTCGATAGCTTCGGCCACGTGAACGCCGCACAGATTCGCACTGTCACCGTCATCGGAGCCGGAACCATGGGCCACGGCATCGCGCACGTCGCCAGCGTGATGGGCGCGGATGTACGCCTCTACGACGCTGTCGCCGGCGGCGCGCAGAAGGGCCTCGACAAGGTGGCCAAGAACCTCGCGAAGGGCGTCGAGCTCGGCAAGGTAGCTGCCGCCGATCGCGATGCGGCGCTCGCTCGCATCGTCGCGATCGAGGATCTCGCCGCAGCGTGCGACGGCACGGACTGCGTCATCGAGGCGATCCCCGAGCGCATCGAGCTCAAGCGCGAGGTGTTCGCCGCGATCGATCGCGCAGCACCCGCACACGCGCTCCTCGCGACCAACACGTCGTCGCTCCCGATCGCGCAGATCGCCGAAGCGGTTCGCGCCCCGGGCCGCGTGGTCGGCATGCACTTCTTCAACCCCGTGCATGTCATGAAGCTCGTCGAGGTGGTGCGCCACCCGACCGCCGATGCAGACGCGGTCGCGTGCGCCGTCGCTCTCGCAGAGCGCATGGGCAAGACGCCGATCACGGTGACCGACAGCCCGGGCTTCGCGTCGAGCCGCCTCGGCCTCGTCATCGGCCTCGAAGCGATGCGCATGGTGGAGCAGGGCGTCGCGTCGGCCGCCGACATCGACACCGCCATGAAGCTCGGCTACGGACATCCGATGGGCCCGCTCGAGCTCACCGACCTCGTCGGTCTCGACGTGCGCCTCGGCATCGCGGAGTACCTCTCCACCGCCATCGGCCCCGCCTTCACGCCACCGCAAACGCTGCGCGACAAGGTCGCGGCCGGCAAGCTCGGCAAGAAGAGCGGCGAGGGCTACTACCGCTGGTCGCCCGACGGAAAGCGAATCGGCTAGCGCCGGCTACGGATCGAAGTCATCGATGTTGATCCGCCGCTGGAGGGCGGCGTTGCCGCCCATGGCGCGAACATTCACGAGTGGGTTGCCGATCGTCATTATGATCGTCTCGTCGTTCATACCCTCGCTGACCGTGTCACCGACGATGATGAAGTCGAGGGTGGCGGTGGTCGCACCCGGCGCGATCGTGATCGTCGTCCCCGTGTTCGCCGTGTTCGGCGCCGGGACCGTCGTGTAGTCCATCGGGATGGTCGCCGTTCCCGAGAACGCGACGCCGAACGAGATCATTCTCTCCGAGGCCGCGGACAGCTCCATCGTGTAGGTGACGGTCGTGGTCCCTTCGTCTCCCTCGCCGACGGTCATGTTCGGCGTGACGAAGCTGACCGTCGGCGCCAGATCGTCGTCGATGATCGTGAGGGTGTGTATGGCGGGCGTCCCGATGGTCGCGTTGGTGGGGGCATCGACGAGCGACGTGATCACCGTTTGCTCCTCCTCGTCGGTCGTGTCGGCGAGGATCATGATCTGTACGGTCTTCGACGTCTCCGAGAGCGCGGGGTTCTGGTTCGGCATGAACACGAGTGCTTGCTTGGCGACGTACGAGTAGTCGGCGTTCTCGGTCGCGCTGCCGCCGCCGAACTCGACCGGCACGGTGACCACTCTGCCACTCGGAGCCGACAACTGGACGACCACGTTCACCACCGTGTTGCCCTCCGTCACGGCCTGCGACGTCGCCATGAACTGCACCGTCGGCGCGGTGTCGTTGTCGAGGATCGTGTGCGTTCGCTCTCTCTTCGTTCCGATCACCACGTTCGTTGTCGTCGCGATCTCGACGACGATGGTCTCGTTCTCCTCGTGGATCGTGTCGTTGATGATCGGGATGGTGATCGTCTGACTCTGCGAGTTGACCGGGAACGTCACGGTCAGGTTCGTTGGCATCGTGAAGTCGAATGGCTCCGCGGCCGTCGTCAGCTGCTTGAGCGCGATCGTCGCCGTGGATTGCACGAGCGGCGGGCTATCGAGCGTCAGGTTCAGGCTGAGCGAGCTTCCTTCGTCCTCGCTCGATGTCTCGAGCGAGAAGTTCACGCGGGGCAAGAGCGCGTGGTTGATGGTGATCGTGTGCTGCGACGTGCCGAGCCTCGCGCCGGCCGACGGGTTCGAGAGCGTGAACACGATGGTCTCGTCGTCTTCCTCGACGGTGTCGATCGAGATCATCAGATCGATCGCCATCTCCGAGATTCCGGTCTCGAACGACAGCGTGCCCGCCGTGCTCGCGGTGGTGAAGTCTTGATCGAGCACGGCGGTGCCGCCCGCGAGCGCGTAGTCGACGGTGATCGGCTCGGGAGCCGGACGCGAGAGTCGAACGATCACCTGGATCGCACCGGAGCTCTCGTCCTGGATCTGGCCCTCTTGCGCGAAGCCCACCGTCACCGGCAACGGCGCCGCGTCACTGCCGTCGAACTGTTCTTTGCTGAAGCCGCACGATCCCAGAAGACCGACGAGCAGCCCGAGGACGACCATCGTCGCCTTCCGCCTCATCGAAATAGTGTATCGCAGCGGACTGCTCGCTCGTCGAGAAAGCCAGCGTCTGCGTGCGCACTTTCGTGTGCGGCCCCCGCACGCTTATAGAGGTGGGCGTGCGGGCGGCCGCATCGCGATGATCGCCGGCACGATGATGAGGGCTGTCAGCACACACGCGATCTCGCCGATCAACGACGCGGTGCCAAAGCCGCGGATCGCCAGGTTCCGGCTCACGAGCAAGGACCCGTAGCCGATCACGGTGGTCAGCGAGCACATGACCACCGCGCTGCCGCTGGTCTGGATCGCGCGGATGGGATCGGCGTCCTCCTCGTGGCCCTGGCGGTGCGCGATGTTGATCGCGTAGTCGATGCCGAGGCCCAGCGTGATCGGCAAGGCGATGAAGTCCAAGAAGTTCACCTTGAGATCCATCAGCGCGCAGGTCGCCACCATGAGCAGCGTCCCGGCCGCCGTGCCGACGAGCACCGCGAACGCGCGACGGTTCAGGCCGACCAGGAGCAGCACCATGACCACGAGGCCGAGCGCGGCGACGAGCGACACCGTCGGGCCGTCGCGCTCGAGCGACGCGACGATGTCGGCGAAGATCACGCTCGTACCCGACGTGGTCACCGTCTCGCCATCGCGGAGCTCGAGCGCGCGAACCGCCGAGGCAAACCGGATCAGGTCCTTGCCGTTCCACTCGTCGAGGTGATTCGCGGGCCGCACCTCGATCAGAAGGCCGACGCTGCCGTTCTTCTCCGTGAACCGCTCGCGCAGCTGTTGGGGCAGCGCCGCGATCGTGATCGGCATGATGGTGTCGGGTGGGCGCAGCTCGCTGATCGACGCACGCTCGTTCTCGGGCAACGCGTCGAGCGCCTCGTCGATCATCCCGCGGATCTCGTCGAGGATCGGGATCTTCTTGTCTTGATCGTCGGGGACGAACGAGAAGATCGACCACACGTCACCGATCGTTCGATCCTCGGGCTTCTTGTTCGCGGCGAGGTCTCCGAGCGCGTCGACGATCAGCGGCACCTGCTCGAGTCGATCGGCCGCGATCACCGTGCGACCCGCGACGCCACGACCGAACGCGGCGTCCGATCTCTTCATCCATGCTCGCGCCTCGACGGCGTCGCTGCCTTCGGAGCGCAGGTTCTTGATGTCGTACTCGAAGGGATCGGCGGCGATGTAGCGCACGACGATCACGCTCGCGATCGCAGCGAGCGCGAGGCTGACGAGCACTACCACCGTGGAGCGGCGGAAGCCGAACAGCGTGACGAGGATGCGTCCGACGATCGGCTCGCGCGTGGCGTGGATGCGGCTCTTGCGCCCGAAGCGCAGCACGAGCGCCGGCAGCACGATGTTCGAGGCGAGCCACATGAGGGCCATGCCGATCGCGCCGATGATCGCGAAGTCCGCGAAGCCGCGGAAGCTCGTCGCCACGAGCGAGCCGTACGCGATGGCGGCGCCGAGCGACGCGACGATCGTGGGCTGCACCGTGTGCACGAGCGCGACGACCATCGCCTCGTCCACGTCGTGCTTGCGACGCTCCTCGAGGTAACGCGCCATGAGCAGGATGCCGTAGTTGACGCCGTTGCCCGCGATGATCGCGCCGAGGAACGCGGTCGCCGCGTTCAAGTGCCCGACGGTGAGCGCGGCTGCGCCAAACGAGAGCGCCGCGGCGAACAGGAGGATGGCCGTGAGCATCGCGAGCAGCGTCGCGCTGCGGAAGTAGAGCGCGAGCAGGAGCCCGACGAGCAGGCCGGTGATCACGCTCGACAGCAGCATTCCGTTCGAGATCGCGCGGTGCTCCGCGACCGCGGTGATCACGCTGCCCGTGAAGCCGACGCGCACCTCCGGGTGGCTCGTCTTCACCGACGCGCGCACCACGTCGAGCGCGGAGATCAGCTGCTCGCCGAGCGCGGCGTTCGTCGAGCGGAACGGCGTGCGCACCTGGATCATCGCGGTGCGTCCATCGGCGCTCACGTTCGACAGGCGATCGAGCTGCACCTGCGCTTGGCGGCGTCGCTGTTCGAGCTCCTCGAGCCTCTGCTTGTCGCGCTCTTCGGCGGCGGGATCCGGTTCGTCGTCGATGTCGATGAACAGCGGGTTTGCCTTCAGCTTCGCGGAGTCGATGCGAGCGCGAAGTGCATCGCGCGCCATGATCAGGTCATCGAGCGGCACGAGCAGGTGCTTGTTCGCCTCGAGGAACGTGCGCGTCTGGTTCTGATCGGTCTCGACGTTCTCGACGAGCGTCGCGGGGATGCGCCGGAATCCGGCAGCGAGCTCGGACACGGCGGCGGCGCGCTCTGCGGGGGGACCCTCGACGATCACGAGGATCGCGTCGGTCGACTTCACGCGCGCTTCGAGCTTGCGGAGATCGACGACGGCGGCCGCTTCCTGCGGCAACAAGTACGAGAAGTCCGCGCGCAGCGGCAGGTGGAACAAGATGAGGTACAGCGAGAGTCCGAACAGCAGCACGCTCGCGAGCACCACCGCGATCGCGTGTGCGCGCAGCCACGCCACATAGCGACGGGCGAGAGCGACATGATCGCGTGGCACGGGGCGAACTATTGCAGAGCCCGCGCGGTTGTCAGCACGCCGCGCCGCGCGATTCGCACGTCACGACACGGGACGTACGTGCTTCACGCGACCGGGACGATCGGGGCGCGACTGGGTCGCCTTCTTTGCCGACTTGGACTTGCGGACGCGCGGAGGATCGAGCGCAGACGTCTGCTGCGTTTGCATCTCGGGGGCGAGTGCGAACGCGGCGGCCTTGCCCTCGTCGGGCGCTTCGCGTTGGAGCCTGCCGACGCTCAGCGCCGTCGTCGGACACACCGGGTTTCCGTCGAGGCGAACCTCGAAGTGGAGGTGGGGACCGGTCGCGCGGCCAGTGGAGCCGACGTGGCCGATGCGCTTGCCGGCCGTGAGCGACTCGCCTTCCTTCGCGAGGATCCGGCGAAGGTGGGCGTAGCGCGTGACGACACCACCGCCGTGATCGACCATCACGAGGTTGCCGTAGCCGCCCTTGCGCCCCGCGAAGACCACGACGCCATCACCGGCGGCAAACACGGGCGTGCCCGGCTTGGCGCGAATGTCGGCGCCCGAGTGGAACTTCTTGCGATGGCGCATCGGATCGTCGCGCCAGCCAAAGCCCGACGTCGCCCACGAATCGTCGGAGGTCGGCAGCGGAAACGTGGTG
>JAEYYV010000364.1 GCA_023428295.1 Pseudomonadota bacterium | reverse complement strand
CGCAATGTACCGGCCTCGCCCGCCCTCCGCTTCGTCTTCGGCTTCGTCTTCGTCTTCGTCTTCGTCTTCGTCTTCGTCTTCGTCTTCGTCTTCGTCTTCGTCTTCGTCTTCGACGTCAACGCGGCCTCGAACGTCTTCCTCTCGGCCGTCGTCCTCGTCGAAGAGCGCGTCGACGGCGTCGTCATCATCGGCGCGGTCATCATCATCCTCGTCGTGGTCATCGTCTGACATCCCGCTCGTCGCGATCTCGATCGCGAGCTCGCGCAGCATCTGCGCGACCTCCTCCGTCGACCACTGCGTCTGCGTCTCGATCCAGCGATCGACCGCCGCCTCACCGCCGCTGGCATGAACAGCGAGCAGCGGATTCCCACCGAGGACGAACGGCTCCGCGGTATCGCCCATCATCCCGCCGTACTTCTGCTGCATCGTCGCGCCGCCGAAGCGCGCGTGAACGATGGGCACGATCTCGTCGAGCTTGCTCAGAACCCACAGCAAGTGGCCCACCTGCTCCTCGGTGGACGAAGGCACCGCGAAGCGATCTACCCACAGGTGCGCCGAGTGATGCGTGCGATCGATCGTCACCGCCGCGTTGCGATGGCGACCTCCATACGGCGCGAGCCACAACGCGTGAAAGCCGACGAGCATCGTGCCCTCTCCGCCGACCGACGATCCGGCGAGCTTGAACGCGATGCCGAAGTCCTCCCAGTCGAGCTCGTCGAGGATCGCGGGATATCCATCGACCGGGAACCGCACCTTCGTGACCGTTGGTGGCGGGCCGTGCGACCACGTCGCGACATCCTCGTCGTCGTCATCCTCGTCGCCGTAGTCGCCGTCCTCGTCGTCGTCTTCGTCGTCGTCTTCGTCGTCGTCGGCGAGGCCGTCGAACGCGTCGTGCTCGTCGAGGACTTGCTCCACATCGACCAGCTCTGCGCCATCGTCGGCGGGCGGTGGATAGATCTGCACGGGCTGCGTGCCGTCGCTGCCGTCGTCGGAGTACGCGTCGGGGTCGGCCGCTTGCTCGACGTACGCCTCGGCGTCCACGCCCGTCATGCCGACGTCGTCCTCGCTGAACGGATCGTCGTCGTCAGCGCCGATGTCGGGCAAGCTCGTGCCGGTCTGGAAGAACCACACCTCGTCGACACTCTCGCCGGCGGCCTCCACGAGACGGCGCTGGAGCTCCACATCCGAGCCCGCCTCGGGCGGCGACCACGGCATGCCGAGCAGCTGGAATGGCGTATACGCCTCCTCGGGTGGCAGCTCCTCGAGGAACGACTCGACGTCGGGGATGATCGGCCCGAACTGACGAACCACGGCAGCGAGGACCGTCCGGCTCGCGGGGGCTGCGAAGCGAAGCACGAGGAATGCGAACGCCGTGTCGCCCTGACGCGGCTCGAGGCCATGGATGCGCATCAGTTGCCCTCCTGGCGCGCGTGCCAATCACGGAACAGCGCTTTGAACTCTGGCCACTCGAGGAGTGCGCCGAGATCCGTGTCGACCTCCACCTTCTGGACGTGATCGTATTCGTGCTCGATCGCGAGCTTCACTTGCTCGAGCGCCTTGGCGTAGTCGCCGACGGCGGCATACGCACACGCGGCCGAGTGGAAGATGTACGGGTTCTCGTGCGCGACCGCCTGCGCGCGCTCCGCGATCCTGACCGCAGCGGCGTACGCCTTGGCAGCGTGCGCCTGGATGCACGCGTTGTTCATCGCGCGCAGATAGTTGGTGCGTGCGTTTCCGCCGTCGGGAATCGGCTCCGCGAGGATGCGATCGTAGAGCGCCATCGCCGCGTCTCGCTGTTCGTGCTCGATCGCCTTGTACGCGAGCGAGGACAGCAGATCGATATCGTCGGGGAGCATCGGCACGAACCGCGACATGCGATCGGGTGCGTGCTCGAGGATCGCTTCCCCGAGCTCTCCGAACAGATCCTGGGCGATATCGCCGAACGAGGCCATCGGCGTCGACATCACGGCATCGACTGCTTCGCCGAAACGAGCGTGACCTCGCTCGCCCAGGCGTGCGACGACGTTGACGCGCGTCTCGGGCGAGAAACCCGGCAGCCGCGAGACGAGCTCGTCGATCTTCTCCGAGAGGCCCGCATCCTCGGCGTCGATCAGCAGCATCGCGTGCGTGAACTGCACGTCCGCGTCGGCTGGCGCGAGACGCAGCGCGCGCTCGCTCATCGCCAGCGCGGCGGCCGCGCGCGTCGGATCGTGGCGCGCGCCTCCCGTATCTTCGTCGGCGTCGTCGATCTCGTCCGCGTCGTCGGTCACGGCGGGATCGGCGTCGCGCTCGTCACGGTCGTCGCCGTCGGGCGTTGGCGAAGCCGCACGGCGCGCGTTCTCCTCCTCGACGAGCTGTCTTGCCCGCTCCGGGTTCGCGACGCCCTTCACCTCGAGCACCGTTCCGTCGTGCGAGCTGATGAAGCTCGGCGTCACGATGATCTCGAGCGCAGGCCATGCCTCGAAGTCGTACGTCCCCGCTTCGGACTCGCGCAGCTGCACTTCCATCTCGCGCGCGAGCTCTTGCGTGACGAGCAGCGCCAGCGTGTCGTCATCGCGCGTATAGCCGACCGTGCTCGACGGCTTCAGCTCTAGCACCTGCTCGCGACCGCGCAGCTCGTACGGCCGCCCGTGTCGCAAGCGCCCGCGCATCGCGCGCGGTAACGCGGCCGCGTAGAGCGCGCCGAGCTCGATCCGGACGCGACCGTCGTCGACATGCACCTTCATCTCGCCCGCGAACGACAGATCCTCCGACGAGCCTTCGATCGCCACGCGCTGCTCCACCTCTCGCGCGATCTCCGGATCCGCGAGCACGGAGCCGCGCGAGAGATCCGTGACGAGCACCGGAAGCTTCTTGCGCAAGATGTCGACGAGCCCGGTCGTCGTCCACTCCTGGATCAAGTGGTACTCGTCGTCCGTGATGCCGACGACCTGCACGAACCGCGCGGCGCCCAGCGGCGACTCGATCTCGCCCAGCTCCGGATCATCGGCAAAGCAGATCGCGGTGATCTGGGTCTCGTGGTCGAGAGCGATCGGACCGTTCAGGCCCATCTTGTGGCCGGCCGCGAAGGCGTTGCCCGAGCGAAAGACGTACCGCCCGAGGTTCTGCAAGAAGTTCAGCGCCCACGTCGGCACCTCGTGCTCGTCGAGCTCGCGTGCGACCCGCAGCGTCAGCTCGAAGCCATAGCCGCTCTCCTCGACTGCCTCTGCGTCCACGGCGGAGTCCTTGTCCGTGTCCTCGTGGTGCAGATCGGTGAAGCCGTACGTCACGAAGTGCCAATGCGGCACCGGATCGATCCGCTCGTAGGCAGAGAGCCCCGGCAGCGGCTCGTTCCCGCCGAGGCCGAACGGCAGCACCGTCCCCCAGTGCTGCGGCTGCTGATCGGGATAGATCTTCGCGAGCGCCGCGTCGATCGCGTCCCACCCCGGCATGCTCTCGACATCATCGTCGGCAGCTTCGTCGGCAGCTTCGTCGGCAGCTTCGTCGGCAGCTTCGTCGTCGGCATCGCCAA
>JAEYYV010000103.1 GCA_023428295.1 Pseudomonadota bacterium | reverse complement strand
CTCGCCGTGCTCGTCCTCGTCATCAGGCCGCGGACGCTACCCGCTCGCCTCCGATCCGGACAGCGGCTCCGAAACCAAGTTCGCGGAATCGATCAGGTTTCTGCCGTCGCGGAAGATCCGCACCCATCACCTATTAGAGCGCTGCAGCGAGCTTCTCGGCGAGCTGCTTGCGCGCACGGTGCGCGCGGATCTTCACGTTGTTCACGGTGATGCCGAGACGCGCGGCGCACTCGCTCTCGGTCGCGTCCGCGCGCATGAGCATGACGTCGCGATACTTGGGATCGAGCGTGGCGAGCGCGGCCTGGATCATCGCGATCGCTTCGTGTTCGCCCAGCGCGGTCTCGGCCGAGAGCGCCGGATCCACCATCTCGCGCGCGAACGATTCGTCGGTGGCAGCGAGCTGCTCGCGGTTGCGGCCACGGCGGCGCAGGTGGCCGAGCGCGGTGGTCGACGCGATTCGATAGAGCCACGTGCGGTAGCGCGCGTCGCCGCGGAACGAGTCGCGATAGCGGTACGCCAGGAGGAGGGCGTCCTGCGTGACGTCATCGGCGTCCTCCGCGTTGCCGACGATCCGTCGAGCGATGGCGTAGACGAAGCCCCGGTCGTCGGCGCTGAACGTCACCGACTCGGCGACGCGGCCTTCGCCGCTGGACGGAAAAACGTTCAAATCGTTCATATCGTCCATATTGGCTCGAACGGGTCGAACGTCAACTGCGACAGAGGCGCAATTCTCGTAAGTGGTGATGCTCACGAAAGAACTCTTCGCCGGGGGCGCGATTTTGGATGCAGAGGATCAGAGGTCACCTGTAACCTCGCCTACCGACTAGGAATCCCAGCTGTTGGTCATGCGGTTCCTCTCTCCACGCCAGCTCGCCCAGGCCCTCGGGGTGAGCGAGTCGTCGCTCAAGCGATGGGTCGACGCGGGAAAGATCGCAGCCGCGCGGACCGAGGGTGGGCATCGCAAGATCGCGCTGGCCGAGGCCGTGCGGTTTATCCGGGAGACGGGTGCACCGCTCGCGCATCCCGAGCTGCTCGACATGCCCGAGGTCGCGGTCGCGCAGCACCGCGCGCACGAGGGCAACGACCGCCTCTATCACTATCTGGTCGATGGCGATGCGATCGCGGCGCGCGGCTGGTTGCTCTCGCGCTATCTCGCCGGCGCTTCGATCGAAGAGCTCGGCGATGGCCCGGTCAAAGACGCGATGCACGCGCTCGGCGAGCTATGGAATCACGACGAGGGCGGCATCTTCATCGAGCATCGCGGCACGGACATCTGCCTCCAAGCGCTCGCGCAGCTGCGCAACACGTTCGAGCCGCGTAGCGATGCGCCGATCGCGATCGGCGGCGCGCCCGAGGACGATCCGTACCTGCTGCCCACGTTCCTCGCGGCCACGGTCGTCGCCGCTGCCGGAATGCGCGCCGTGAACATCGGGCCGGATTCGCCGATCGGCGCGATGCAAGCAGCCGTCGCGCACCACGGGCCGCGCCTCGTGTGGATCAGCGTGAGCAGCCCGCTGCCCGCGCAGCAGTGCCGCGAGGTGGCGTCGTGGATCGCGACCGTGCCGCCGAGCACGATCGTCGTCGTCGGTGGTCGCGAGAGCGAGCGCATCGCGCGCGAAGGCAACGTGCGCGTCCTCGAGTCGATGGCGTCGCTCGCGCACGTCGCGCGTGAGCTCGCGACGGGCTAAGCGGTCTCGCGCTCGACGAGCTCGACGGCGCAGCGCACGTCGAGCGCGAACTTGCCGCGCTTCGTGGACACGATGCGAACATCGGGGCACTTCTGCTCGAGGCGCTTGCGGAGGAGGATGAGCCTCGACTCGAGGTTGTCCTTGAACGCTGGGAGTCCGAGCGACGGATCGAGGCGCAGCTCGCGGTTCGAGAACTCGGTGCGTTGCTCGCTCGCGTTGGAGCGCAGCACCTTCCACAGGATCTTCGCGGGCACGTTGCGGATCAGGTACTCGCCGTCGATGAACACGCAGTCATCGTTGCGGTAGTACGTGAACGTGTGGCGCTTCTGCGCGGGCGGCGGAGCAGGCGCGACGACGGGAACGTCGTCCTCCTCCTCGTCGTCCATCATGCGATCGATGCCACTCGCGATCTGATTCGCGAGCACCTGCAGGAACGCTTCGTGCCACTGCGCGAAGGTCAGCGCGTCCTTGCACTCGAGGGCGAGCACGCCGACCAAGCGATCCTGCACGAGCAGCGGGATCGCCATCTGGCTCTGCGCGTCGGCCAGTCCGGGCAGCGGAATCTCGGCGGTCAGCCGGAGCACGCCGCTCGTCTGCGCGATCTGCCCGCGGATCGCACGGCCGTACGTCAGCTCGGCGTCGACGCCCGACATGCGGAGCAGCGTGCGCGTCTTGGCCGCGACACCGATGAGCCCTTCGCCGAGCCGCACCTCGGCGCCGACGGATTCGCCGCCGTATCCGTGACTCGCGATCGTGACGAGCTTCTCCCCCGTGTCGTCGGGCACGAGGATCATCCCGTGCGAGAAGCCGAACACGTCGTCGAGCGCACCGAGCGCCCACGCGAGCAGCGTGTCCAGATCGCGCGCTCGATTCACGCGCTCGGAGACGATCTGCAGATTGCGTAGCTCGGTGGCAGGCCCATCCAGGTGCGGCGTCATCGGCTCGCCCGGCTGGACGGGACCGCGAAACTCGCTCGTCTTCTCGATCGAGAGCACCTCGAACACGTCCGCCGATCGCAGCTTGAAGATGCCGGTCATGCCGGTATGCGATGCGATCGCCTGGATGCGTCCGGCCATCGAATCGAACAGCTCGCCCTCGGTCTCCGAGCGCAAGAACGCGAGGCGCAGGCGGTACGCTTCGAACGTGATCGGATCGTAGATCTGGATCGTCGCGCGCGGATTCGCGTCGAGGTTCTGCCGCGTCTTGTTGAAGAACTGGCACGACAGCGCGACGTGTCGCGAGTCCACGACGTGCACCTGCGAGATGTAGCTGACGTTCGGCGTGCCGTTGCGATCGCACGTGGCGATCACGCCAGGGATGATGCCGTGCAGACAGCGATCGATCTCTTCGAGCGTCACTCTCGTCGACATCTCAGAGCTTCACTCCGACGACCGGCAACTGCAGCCCCGCGTTGGGACCTGGCGTCTGCGTGTACACGACGGCGATCTCGACGAGCACCGCGTGGCACGGCCAGTTCGTGAGCGCGAGCGTGTTCGCTTTGCTCTGGCCTGCCCACGCGAGATCCGCGGCAAACATGTCTCGATACTGGTTCACGAACGCGTGGTCCTCTTCGGTGCCATCGGCGATGTCGAGCACGGCGCCTTTGATCTGCAGCGTGCGATGCGTCGAGATCTGGGACAGCGTGAGCGAGATGCGCGGGTTGGAGCGTAGGTTCGCGATCGTTCGGGCGGCTGTCGCCACGGGCAAGTAGACCCCGAGGCGCAGCCCGTCGGGCGCGATGCGAATGCCCATCGCGCGCATGCACTCGGGCTCGAGATCTTTGTCGCACGTGCCGACGAGCAGCGAACGACCGCCGTGCGCGAACTCGATCAGCTCGGGAGGTAACGGTGGAAACGACTCCGCCAAACCTCCTCATACTACTCGTTCGGGTCAGCGGTGTGACTCCCAGGCGAGCACGAGTGCATCCGCCGCGGCGATCACCCAGCCCTCGGGGCTTGGTTCGACGACTGGTTCGACGATGGCAGGAGGCGACTCCTCGACGGGGATCGAGGGTGCGCGCGTGGCCCATGCGAGGCCGACGACGGGGAGGACAGCGGCGAGGAGCTTGTCGGAGCGAAGGTTGGTGGTCATCGGAGTCACTTCTGCGCGACGGGCGGCGCGATGGGGGTGGGGACGCGGTTCGAGATGGCGGGGATGGTTTGGAGGTACGCGAAGATGGCTTCGAGGTCTTCGGTGGTCATCTGCGCGTAGACCTGCGCGGGCATCGGCGGCAGGAGCGGGCGACCGGTGCCCATGTGCCGACCGTTGCGGATCGTGTCGACGAAGTTCTGCGTCGTCCACGTGCCGAGCCCCGTCTCCTTGTCGGGCGTCAGGTTCGCGGTGAACGAGGTGCCCCACGGTCCGTTCCACGCGGTCATCGTCGCGGACACCGTGGTCAGCCACGGGCCGGGCGGCAGCGTCGGCGCGGGCGGCATCGGCATGTCCGACGGATGCCCGGAGAGCGCGCGATCCATGTCGGGCGCCGGGCCGTTCGGCGTCATCTTCATGGGTGTGTGGCAGTCGTGGCAGCCCGCGAAGCTGACGATGTAGCGACCACGCTCGACGAGGGACGCGGCGTTGGGGGCCGCATTCTCCGTCGGAGATGGCGCCGGCGCCTTGTCGCCGGAAGAGGCGGAGGAGCAGGCGGCCGAACAGGCGAGCGAAACGAGAGCGAGAGCGAGGCGAGTAGTCATGGGGTCTCCGGAAGGGTTGCGATCCACGTGCGAAGCGTTCGAACGGCCGCGTCGTCGACGACGCGCGTACCGAGGGGAGGCATCTGGGTCGCGGCGTCACGCGAGCCCACGCGCGAGAGCAGCACGCTCTCGTCGGGGCGACCGGGCGCGATGCGAACGCGCGCGTGCTCGGTGACGAAGTGGCTCTCGCGATCGATCGTCGTTTGACGTGCGTGCGCGGCGTCGAGGAACATGCCGAGTGAATCGAGCGCGCCCCCCTCGCGGTGGCAGCCGCTACAGTTGCCGTGCAAGTAGCCCACGGCGGCGCGCTCGACAGGCGGACCTGGGATGCGCGGCGGCACGAACATCGTCGCGGGGGCGACGAGGGTTCCCTCCACGAGCAGCGTCGCCAGATCGATCTCGCCGGGCGCTTCTGCGTGCGGTGCGTTCGGATCGCGATCCGTCGACAGCTGCAGCGCGGAGAAGCCGAGCACCGGCGTCTTGCCGTTCGCGTGACACGCACGGCACTCCGCCTCCGACGGCAGTGGATGCTCGCCGCGGACGCCACGCGCATCGGCGCGCGCACCGGTCGCGTCGTACGTCGCGTAGATCCATCCACGCGGCGTGCGCTCCATGTAGCGGGTCTCGGTCAGCGCGCCGTCGTACGCGAACTGTTTCCACAGCTTCGTGCCGATCGGGAGCTGCCACGCGTCTGCATCCGCCGCGTCGATCTTCGATCCGGCGGGCAGGTAGACAACGCGCTGCTTGGTCGCTCCGTCCGACCACAGCGGGTACTGCGGCGAGAACGTGCGCGTGGGCAGCGTCCCGAAGCCTGTTTCGAGCAAGCTCGCGGGCGCCGTGTCCTCGGGCGCGACTTCTTTCTCCGCGCGCGCGTTGGCCGCGCACGCCGCGAGGGCGGCGATTCCAGCGAGCACGAGCGAGAGCGACATCTCCACGAAGCCACTCTGCCCATTCGCGGAACACTTCGTTCCTAAGCGTTCGCTGAGTACTCCCTAAATGAATCCTACGGCCCCTAACTCCGCGTTAAGCTTGCTGGTCGGAGGGATCGATGTCGAAGCGTTACTTCGAGTTCACCGAAGGCTCGTCGAGCAAGTTCTGGGAGATCTGGAGAGACGGCAATGAAGTCTTCACGCGCTACGGGAAGATCGGCGCGTCCGGATCGACCACCGTGAAGGACGAGGGCTCCGATGCGAAAGCACAGAAGCTCTACGACAAGCTCATCAAAGAGAAGACGAACAAAGGATACGAAGAGAAGACCGCGGGCGGCACCGCACCCGATGACGATGGCGACGACACGGGCAACGACGCGAACGACAATGTCGCCACGGGCGACGACGATGGCGAGGTTGCCGCCGCGCCGCCACCGCCACCCGCGCCCGTGATCACGGCTGGCGCGCGTTACTTCGAGTTCGTCGAGGGCTCGTCGAGCAAGTTCTGGGAGATCCGCATCGACGGCACGCAGGTGCTCACGCGCTACGGAAAGATCGGCGCGGCCGGCGCGACGACCATGAAGGACGAAGGCTCTGACGCGAAGGCACAGAAGCTGTACGACAAGCTCGTCAAGGAGAAGACCGGCAAGGGCTACGTCGAGAAAGGCAGTGCGGCCGCCGACGATGGTGGCGGAGCGGACGACGACTCCGACGCGGCCGATGACGATGACGACGACGACGACGACGACGAGAGCCCCGACACCGACGGTGACGACAGCCACCTCGACGGAGACGCGGGCGCTCGTCGCTTCGAGCATGGCGGCAGTAAGTTCTGGGAGATCCGCGTCGAGGGCAGCTCGCACACCGTGCGGTTCGGCAAGGTCGGGACCAACGGTCAAGAGAAGACCAAGGACTTCGCCAGTCCAGCCCTGGCGCAAAAAGACGCCGATAAACTGATCACCGAAAAAACGAACAAGGGCTACGAAGAGGTCTAAGCGCCGCGTCCTGGCGTTAGAGTGGTGATGTGGCTACCCCCGAGGTCATGGGGCCGTACGTCATCTACGAGCGGCTGGGGGCCGGCGGGATGGCGACGGTGCATCGTGCAGAGCAGATCGGGCTTGCAGGGTTTCGCAAGCAGGTCGCGCTCAAGCGATTGCTGCCGCACATCGCTGACGACCCGAAGATGCTCAAGATGTTCACGCACGAGGCGCGACTCGCGAGCCATCTGCGCCACGGCAACGTCGCGCAGATCTACGACCTCGGAAAGCACGAGGACACGTACTTCATCGCGATGGAGTACGTCGCTGGCCCGACGCTGACCGACATCATGCAGCAGAGCGAGGAGACGCACGCGATGCCGGTGGGCATCGTGCTGGCGATCCTCGGGCAGATCTGCGACGCGCTCGATCACGCGCACAACCTCTGCGATGACGGCGGGCGTCCGCTCGGCATCATTCATCGCGACGTGTCGCCGGGGAACATCATCGTCTCGAGCACGGGCGTGGTGAAGCTCATCGACTTCGGCATCGCCAAGGTCGCGGATGCCGGCGAGGTGCAGACACAGGCCGGCTACATCAAAGGCAAGTACGCGTACATCGCGCCGGAGTACACGCTCGGTCACCTCGATCTTCGCGCGGACCTGTTCGGCCTCGGTGTGATCGCTCACGAGATGCTCGCGGCGCGTCGCCTGTTCCACGCATCGACGGACTTCGAGACCATCATGCGGCTGCGCGAGATGCCGATCCAACCGCCGTCGCGATGGAACGCGAAGGTCCCGAGCGACGTGGACGACATCGTGATGACCGCGCTGCAACGCGATCCCGCGCTGCGATGGCAGACCGCCGCTGCGATGCGCGCCGCGATCCACAATGCAGCGCGCACGACGGACAACATCGTCACGAGCTCGCAGCTCGCCGAGTGGGTCGAGTCGAGCCGGCGCAAGAGGCCTCATTCCCCCGACTCGACGAGCGGCAGCTCCGAGCTCACCACGCACCAGCAGATCGAGCTCGAGGCGCTGGGCGCGGTCACCGAGGCATCGCAGGCGACGCTCGACACCGATCCCGATGACTTCGACACGATCGATCACGCACCCCCCAAGCGAAAGCGGGCGACGACACGCTCGCTCCAGAAGCCAAAGGCCCGCGAGTTCGCGAACGAAGCGCCGACGACGGTGGCGAGCCCCGCGTACATCGAGGCCGTGGCGCGCGCGACGCCGTCGCCGCGCACGTCGGCGCACGTGATCCGTCGCGACACCGAGACCGGCGAGCTGAAGACCGAGCCGCGCCCGTCGCGACCGATCCTGCCATCCAAGCAACCCGCGCCCATCGCCGCGGAGTCGCCTCCCGCTCCTTCACCTTCGCCGGCACCTGCACCTTCGTCGCCACCGCCGCCACTACCCGAAACGGCAGCAGACGTGCCGGCGACGACGGAGGCAGCTCGCGCCCAGCTCGCGGCGAGCACGTTCCCGGTTCACGAAGACAGCGGCGTGGTGGTCAGCGCCGCGACGAGAACAGCGACCGAGCCCGCGGCGCCAACGCGCCGCCGCGTGTGGCCGTGGATCGTCCTCGCGCTCGTCGTGCTCGCGCTCGGTGCGGCTTGGTACCTCTACTTCATCGAAGGATGGGTTCCGGATCTCGACGCACTGTAGTCGTGTACGCTTTGGACGTGCAGGCTCTGTTCAGCGTGTCCACCGCGCGCTTCGCCGTGCGGCCCGCGACGATCGACGACGCGACCGAGATCGCACGCGTGCAGACCAAGAGCTGGCAGTCGAGCTATCGCGGCATCTTGCCGGACTCGATCCTCGACACCATGGATCCGGCGCGGCGCATCAATCAGCGTCGCGAGATCCTCGCGGATCACGGCGCGCTCAACCTCGTCGCGTACGACACCACGCACGGTGACATCGTCGGCTTCGCGAACGCGGGGCCGTCGAGGCGTCAGGGGCAGCTCGTCGGCGAGCTCTACGAGATCTACATCCTCGATCGCGCGAAGCGATACGGCCTCGGTCGCGAGCTCTTCGAGGTGGTCACCGACTGGTGCCGCGCGAGGCACATGGCGACGATGATCATCTGGGTGCTCGAGAACAACGCCCACGCGCGGCGGTTCTACGAAGCGATGGGCGGCCAGGTGTCAGGCCGCACCAACTCGACGGTCCGCGGCTTCGGCGTCGTCGAGGTTTGCTACCAGTACCGGCTCTAACGACTAGATCGACGAGTGAATCGTCGGGTCGAGACCCTCACGCGTCAGGCACATCTTGTTCGCGCTGTAGCGGTTGTCGCCGTCGAACGCGTAGATCCACACCGCGCCATCGATCACCGCGAGATCGTACGCGCCGTCCGCCGGGCGAATGCCCTCGATCGTCATCGACGCGAGCGAGCCATCCTCCTCGAGATAGCCGAGGGTGATGTCGCCGTGCGTATTGATGTACGACGCCCAGTAGCGGCGGCCATCGAACACGATGCGCGGCGACTTGCCGGTCGGAACGAGCTGGCTATTGTTCGCGATCTCGTTGTGCGCGCCGATCAGGAGGTCCGAGCGACGAATGCCGCCGTTCTCCTCGAACACCATCTGGCCCGACTTCTCGGCGAAGTTGGTCGCGATGCGGTTGTTGCGGCACGCGAAGTTCTGCACGTCGTGCGTCTCCGCGGCGACGCGCGCGAGGTGACAGTCGCCCGGCGTGGACCACGCGACCATCGCGTCGTTGCCGTAGCGCGCGCTCGTCATGGAGAGCGGCGAGGTGCGCTGGACGAACTGCGATCCCATCTCGGTCCAGTTCGCGTCGAACGTGCTCGCGGTGATTCCTTCCGGCGAGCCAGCCGCCGAGATGTAGTGACCGCGCGCGTACATCATCAACGTGTCACCGAGCATCGTGCCCGACATCGTGCCGAGCAAATACGCGTCGGTGAGATCGTCACTCAGCATGTGGACGAAGATCTTCGTGTCATCGCGTGTCGCGACAACCAAGCGACCATCGATCTCCGTCGCCGAGAGCTCGTGGAAGCTCCCGTCGAGGACCTTGGTCCCGTTCGCGTCGCCGATGATCAGGCCACGCGCATCGACGACGAAGCCGTAGAGCGCTCCGCCTTCACGCGCCACCGAGAAGATCGCAGCGCCTTGCTGCGTCGGTATGGCGCGAAGGCCGAGGTCCTTGTCTTGCGCGAAGACGCTGGGCCACGAATGCGCAGCACAAACTTGAGGGATCAACTTATTGATGACCGCCCCCGAGTTGTCGATACCCGCGCTATCCGTGTCGTGAGTGCCGGTATCTTCGCCGGCTCCCAGGTTGTCTCCACACCCAATCACCATCAGTGAAGCAGCGAGAAAAGACCGCATAGTTCCACTATCCATGAATCTCCGGACGAGTAGCAACTGCATGGAGTGGCAATCTATTTTTTACTTCGTCGCGCACAGCGGCGCACATGTTCGCACTGCGATCGATCGACGTCGAATAAATGGCTTCGTCAGCGCGGAGTCGTGGGAGGTCGCGCACTTCGGTGACGACTGCTCCCGTCAGCGGCTGTGAGGATCACCTTGGGTGGTTGTAAGAGCCTAGTTAACGACACGACGGCGAGCGCGATCACCGCACCGACGATGACGATCGCTTCGATCCGGATGCCGCCGGTTTGAAGGCCAGCGATGACGCCGATCACAGCGCCCGCGACGAGCGCGATCGTGAGCGCGAGGAGATCGAAGGTTGAGGCGATCAAGCGGTGCATGGGAACATCCACGGTCGTATGCCGCAGCTAGAGCAGCGGACATGCCACGCGCAACACCGCGATCATCCACGAGGGTTCGCTCGCAGCCGCGAGCCCTCGAGGATGCAGCTGTCACCCTCAGAAGTCAGAGCCGAGCGAGAAGCCCACGCTGACGTGTCCGACGCGTCCATCGATGTCGGGCGCACCGGGCATCTTCAGCCGATAGAAGTCGAAGCCTTGGTCGAGATAGAGCGAGCCCGTGATGAAGGGCCCGCGCTTGACGAAGAACAGCGGCGCCCAGAGGAACCCGAGCGCGCGAACGCGCCCGGAGATCGTGACGCCCGAGCTGACGCCCATGCCGTAGCCCGCGTAGCCCTCGAGAGCGCCGTTCGCCTCGACGATGCTCGGACCGCCACGCACGTACACCGAGAGATGTTCGTGCAGTCGACCGACGAGCTTCGCGTCGACACCGTACGTCGCGAGATCGGACGTCCCCTCGGGAGGTTCCCCACCGAGGATGCCTTTGAACGCGCCATCGCGATCACCTTGAATGTCAGCCGACATCCACGGCTCGATCGCGACGAACCTCCAACGCGCTCCGACCGCGAGCCGCACCTTCATCGGCTGCAGCACGTAGGGCTGCAGGTCCCCGCGTGGCAGTGACACGCCGACGGACTCCGTGAAATAGAAGCCGTCGGCGCGCGCACTCGCGCTCGCCAGCGCGATCGCGAGTACGACGAGGAGACGCATCAGTGCTCGAGGAAGGCTTCGACCGACGGATCGCTGGAGGCGTTCCGCTCGGTGCGGTCGGCCCACCAGCCCTTCGCGATCTCGGTTCCCTCGCGAAGCGCTGCATCCTTGATCGCGTTGATCGCTAGCGCTCCGAGCGCCGCGACGATCGTTCCACCGATGGTTCGCTTGTCGCCGTCGATCGCGGCAGCCTTGCGACCGCCGCTGATGAAGCCGAGCAAGAGTCCCGCACCGAGCGCGATCCCGACAGCCGCACGCGGATGCTGTGCGATCCGTGCACCGAGATCGAGCTTGTCCTTCGCTTGCTCGTAGCGACGCTCGAGCTCGTGAAGACGCGAGCGCAGCGACTCCTTCGCTCGCTCCGCGCGCTTGTCGGCTTCTTCGACCGCGATCTGATCTTCGTCCATGACGTATCTCTCCTCTTCGTTCACGTTGCGTTAGCGATCTTGCGCGGGCGCGTCACGACCACGATTCCCGCGAATGCCGCGACGACCCCGACGATGCCGAACCCTGCCCATGGCGGGATGCCGGCGGCGACGAGGCCGAGCGCCATCGCAGTTCCGATCATGACGGCGGCCATGATGAGGATCCCGAGCGCGATGCCCGTGATCTTCGCGGTCTCGCCGACCTGCTTCGCTTCTGCTTTGAGCTTGTCGATCTCTGCACTCGCGAGCTCGCGCGCGTCGTCGATGACGCCGCCGATGAGCTCGGTCGGTGCGAGGTTCGCGTCGCGTTTCGCGGTGTTCATGACACGACTCGCGATCAGCGGAAGATGCGCATCGCGATGTAGCCAATGCCGAACGCGATCGCGACCGACTTGAGCGGGTTCTCGCGGATGTAGTCGGTCGAGCGATCGAGGACCGCGTTGCCACGATCCACGGCCTGGTCCTTCACATCGATGACGCGGTTCTTGATCGCGCTCGCGCTCTCCTTGAGGGAGTCGATACGCTCGTCGACGGAAGAACCGATGCTGGTGGTGGTGCCATTGCGGGTGGTCATTGTCATTTCTCCTTGTGCGTTTCCTGGAGCACACCGCGTGCCCGCTTCTGCAAGAGACGCTGAAAATGCAAGCCCGCTGACGTGCGCACGGGCGCACCGCGCGCCGGCGCTACGACCTCGCGCAAGTCTCACGAGCGACTCACGTTGCTCCCACCTGCGAGGCAAACGCCGTGCGCTCGCGCCACGATCAGGCGCTGCACAGGGCCTTCGCGACCCACGTTCAGTAGCGTCGCTTCTCGAGCAGGATGATCTCGCCCGCGACTTGGTCGCGATGCGAACGCGGGGTGATGGCGTTCTTGCGCGCTGGCGCGATCACGGCCTCCACGACCTGCGAGATCTCGGGCGTCCAGCGCGGCCGGCGCACCACGGGCTGCATCTCTGTCACACCGTACTCGAGCGACTCGGGGTCGACGACGACCACCTCTTCCGACGGAACGACCTCGGGGACGTTGGGCTCGACGACGACGGGCGCGTGAGAGCGCACCGCGCGGATCGGCTCGATCGACATCTCGGCGTAATCGGAGCCCTCGTACGTGCTCGCCGGTGTGAGCGCAGCGAGCGCGCGCGCACGGCGACGAAGCTCCTGCGCCGACGGGCGGGCCTGCGGCTCCTTCTCGAGCATGCGATGCACGAGCTCGCACAGCTCGATCGGTGCGCACGTCCGCTCCTGCAGCGGGACGGCGTCACTCGTCAGGTGCATGCAAACGACCTCGGCGAGCGTGCGACCGTCGAACGGCGGATGTCCGGTCAACATCTCGTACGCCATCACGCCGAGCGAGTAGATGTCACATGCGGGGCCGATGTTGCGACCCGTGGCTTGCTCCGGCGACATATAGATCGGCGTGCCCGGAGTCATCCCGTCGAGGGTGAGCCGGCCCATCGGCCCCAGGCGAGCGACGCCCCAATCGATGATGCGTAGCGGATAGATCTCGTCCCGCGGCGTGAGCAGAACGTTGTCCGGCTTGAGGTCGCGGTGGACGATTCCCGACTGATGAACGGCCGACAGAACGGTCGCGACATCGGCGAGGATCTTCGCGACCTCGATCGACGGGAGCGTGGGGACACGATGGAGTCGCGAGGCGAGCGATTCACCCTCGATGAGCTCCATCACGATGTACGGGCGATGATCGGGGAGGAGGCCACACTCGAACACGCGCACGATTCCCGCGTGGCGCTTCAGCTCCTCGAGGATGCAGGCCTCCTGCACCATGCGCGTCGCCATGCCGGGCTGGCGGAGCAGCTCGGGGTGCATGATCTTGATTGCTGCTCGTCGGGGCAGGAGCGTGTGCGCGGCCTCGTAAACGGTGCCCATGCCGCCACGGCCGAGCTCTTTCACGATCCGATAAGTGCCGACGATCGAATCGGGGCCAAGGGAAGCCAGAGACACCATGGGCGTGCCTTGTTGCAGAAACCTTGCCGAGCTTTTTGTAGGAGTCGCTCGCGATCTAAATCGCCTAGATCGTGTCCCTAGCGCACGAGTGCGATCGATCCGCCGGGCGCTGGCACGCAGCGTGCTCCACGAGCGCGTCGTGGTCAGCTCGCAGATCAAAGCGCAAGCGGAGGAGTGGTCCTTTGCGGTCGGCGAGTTGATCGGCGCGTACCGCATCGAGGGCATCGTCGGCGCGGGCGGAATGGGCGCGGTGTATCGCACCACGCACGTGCTCACGAATCGTGTCGTCGCGGTGAAAGTGATGCGCGAAGACCAGTTGACGCAAGAGCGTGCGGTCGATCGCATGATGCGCGAAGCATCGATCCTCGCGTCGGTCACGCATCCAGGACTCCCGACGTTTCACGAATGCGGAATTCTCGACGATGGGCGGCCGTGGATCGCGATGGAGCTCGTCGACGGTTCATCGCTCGCTGCGCGGATGCACCACGGACCGTTGCACGCCGACGCGGTGATCGCCTTCGTCGGTGCCGTGGCAGAGGTGCTCGCTGCCGCGCACGATCGTGGCGTCACGCACCGCGATCTCAAACCGGACAACATCCTCCTCACACCCACCGATCGGCGCTTTCGCGTGCGCGTGATCGATTGGGGAATCGCCCACCATCTCGCGGGCGCACGCTTCACGAACATGAACGAAGCGATCGGGACGCCGACGTACATGGCTCCCGAACAGGCGCGCGGCGGTCCCACCGACGGACACTGCGACGTGTACGGTCTCGGCGTCGTCGCGTATCAAGCGCTGACCGGACGCGCGCCGTTTGTCGGGCACTCGTCGGTGGAGATTCTCGTACAGCACCTCAACAAGCCCGTGCCCGCCCTGGCGCCCCGGTGTCCGGATGCGCCGTACGGCCTCGTGGAGCTCGTCGAGCAGATGCTCGTGAAGCGATACGAGGAGCGACCGACGGCGGTCGAAGTCGCGCACGCGCTCGAGACGCTGGTCGCTCGCCGGAGCGGACGTCAAGCGGTGATCGACGATACCGGCGGTGTTCCGCTTCCTGTTCATGAAGGAAATGACACGGCAAAGACTGCGGCCATTCGAAACCCGAAGCATCATCTGCCCGAATCGTAGTGATCGAGAACAACTCCAACATTGACGGCGCCGAGGGTGGCGAACCGGTGAAGCTCGCGCGTCACATGGCGCTCGCGATCATCGCGCCGGTGATCCTATTGATCGTGATGGGCGCGGCGCTCGCGTGGCAGGTCTCGCGAATGACCGAGGCCGCGCGCTGGGTCAGTCACACCAATGAGGTGATCGCGCAGTTCGGGGAGCTGCGCACGCGACTCGCTGACAAGGAGTCTGCGCTGCGCGGGTACCTGTTGTCCGGGGACGTCGTGCATCGCGACTCGTACGAAGCCACGTTGCCGCGCACGCCGCTCACCGAGCTGCGAAGGATGACCGGCGACAACAGCGGGCAGCAGGGCCGCTTGAACGAGATCGAGAACGCGTTCGTGTTGTGGGAGACCGAAGCCGAAGCCGCGATCCGACGCAGCGCGCGTGACGACCTCGAGTCACTGCGCCGTCGCACCGTGCTGCGCAACACGATCCGCATCCAGATCGAGAATGCGGTCAACGAGGAGCGGACGCTGCTCTCGAAGCGCGAGCGCGACAACGACGATGTCGATCGAAACGCGAAGTACTGGTTCCTCGGCCTGATCGGCCTCGCGGCCGCGACGATCGCGTTTGTCAGCCGCCGCCAGCTCGCGGTGGTGTCGAGGGCATTTGCCGCGATGGTTCGCTCTGAGCGCGCGGCGAAGATGGCGTCGCGCGAGCAGGAATGGGTCCAGCGTGGTGAGGCAACGGTGGCGGCGGCGGTGCTCGGCGAGCGCGGTATCGACGAGGTCGCGCAGCGCGCACTCGATGCGCTGTGCGCGCACGCGAACGCGCAGGTCGGCGCGGGCTACGTGTTGCGCGGTGGGATGCTCGAGCGGATCGCCGGCTATGCGGTGAGCAGCAAGGCGCCGGCGCGTGTCTCCGCCGAGGAAGGCGTGCTCGGGCGCGTCTCGACGAGCGGAACGATCGCGTGGATCGACAATGCCGACGCGCAGATCGCCGTGGGCGGTGGCATCGGCGAGCGAACCACGGTGCGGTTGGCGATCGTCCCCGCCAAGCTCGGCGAGAGCGTGCGCGCGGTGTTCGAGCTGGGCTTTGTCGAGGAGCCGCGCGAGGCAACGAACGAGCTGTTCGAGCGCATCTCGGTGCCCGTCGCGATCGCGGTGCACTCGGCGACGCAGCGCGCCCGCTTGCAGGAGCTGCTCGAAGAGACGCAGCGGCAAGGCGAGGAGCTGCAAACGCAGCACGAGGAGCTGCGCGTCACCAACGAAGAGCTCGAGCAGCAGGGCAACGCGCTCCGCGAAGCGCACACGCGTCAGCAGAACATCCAGCACGAGCTGGAAGCGGCGAACGCGAACCTCGAGGAGCAGACGGCGACGCTCGAGCAGCAACGCGAGGAGCTGTTGCGCGCGCAAGCGGATCTCGAGCATCACGCCACCGAGCTGCAACGAACCAATCAATACAAGTCAGAGTTCCTCGCGCGCATGTCGCACGAGCTGCGCACTCCGCTCAACAGCACGCTGATCCTCGCGCGGCTCCTCGGCGACAACGTCGGCGGCAACCTGACCGAGGAGCAGGTTCGATTCGCGAACACGATCTACTCCGCGGGTAACGACCTGCTCGTGCTGATCAACGACATCCTCGACCTCGCGAAGATCGAGGCGGGGCGTCTCGAGCTGAGGCTCGGACAGGTGTCGCTCGAGCGCGTGCGCGACACGCTCGTGCGCGAGTTCGAGCCGGTGGCCAAGAGCCGCGGCCTGACGTTCTCGTTCGAGCTCGCACCGGGGGTGCCGGAGTACATCACCACCGACGAGCAGCGCGTCGTGCAGGTGCTGCGGAACCTCGTGTCGAACGCGTGCAAGTTCACCGAGCGCGGCATGGTTCGCGCGGTCGCCTCGCTCGCGGATGACCGCATCGAGCTCGCGGTGACGGACACCGGCATCGGTATCCCGGCGGAGCAGCAAGATGCCGTGTTCGAGGCGTTCCATCAGATCGATGGATCGGTGAGCCGCAAGCACGGCGGCACGGGGCTCGGACTCGCGATCTCGCGCGACCTCGCCAACCTCCTCGGTGGCAAGCTCCGCGTCGCGAGCACGCCAGGGAAGGGCAGCACGTTCACGTTCGATATCCCGCTCGTTCCGCCCGTGGTGACCTCTCGTCCGGCGACGACCGATGCACCCGTCACGCGTCCCGCGCTCACACCGTCCGCGGTCACGGAGCGCACGCCGCGCGTGGTGACGCCGTCACCGCCGGTGCGTACGGTCTCCTCGCACGACGATCGCGAACGGCTCGCACCCGGCAAGCGCACGCTGCTCGTGATCGAGGACGACGTGAAGTTCGCGCAGATCCTTCGCGACCTCGCGCACGAGCTCGGGTATCAGGTGCTGCTCGCCGCCGCTGCGGATGAGGGCGTGGAGCTCGCGATGCGGCACCGTCCCGACGGGATCCTCCTCGACGTGCAGCTGCCAGATCACTCGGGCCTGAGCGTGCTCGAGAGGATCAAGCGGCAACCGGCGATCCGTCACGTTCCGATTCACATGCTGTCCGTCGAGGATCATACGCGGCGTTCGCTCGAGCTCGGCGCGGTGGGCTACCTGCTCAAGCCGGCGACGCGGGAGGAGCTCGTCGGTGCGATCCGCCGCATCGAGGATCGCACCGCGCATCACGTACGCCGCGTGCTCGTCGTGGAGGACGATCCGGTGCAGTCCGATGCGCTGCGCCAGCTGCTGCGCGGAACGAGCGCAGAGATCACGGCGACGCCGACGGTCAAAGAAGCGCTCGCGCAGCTCGCCGGCACCACGTTCGATTGTGTCGTGATGGATCTACGGCTCGCGGACGGCACGGGCTTCGAGCTCCTCGAGAAGATGACGGCGGATGACCGCATCACGTTCCCGCCGGTGATCATCTACACCGGCAAGGCGCTGACCGAGGAGGAGGAGGAGCGCCTGCGCCAGTACTCGAGCTCGATCATCGTGAAGGGAGCGCGCTCGCCCGAGCGCTTGCTCGACGAGGTCACGCTGTTCCTCCACCAGGTGGAAGCGGACCTCCCGCAGGATCGCCAGCGCCAGCTCGTGGAGGTGCGCAATCGCGAGGCGCTGTTCGAGGGCAAGCGCGTGCTCGTCGTCGAGGACGACGTGCGCAACGTGTTCGCGCTGTCGAGCGTGCTCGAGCCGCGCGGCCTCACTACGGTCATCGCGCGCAATGGTCGCGAGGCGCTAGAGGCGTTGGCCAAGGGCGGCATCGATCTCGTGCTGATGGATGTGATGATGCCGGAGATGAACGGCATCGACGCGACCAAGGCGATCCGCGCGAACCCCGCGTGGAAGGACCTCCCGGTGATCGCGCTGACCGCGAAGGCGATGGCCGACGACCGCCAGGCGTGCCTCGACGCGGGCGCGAGCGACTATCTCTCGAAGCCGATCGACGTCGACATGTTGCTGTCGCTGCTGCGGGTCTGGATGCCGCGATGAATAGCGCCAGCGACGAAGTTGCTCTCGACGCGCTGCTGCACGTGATCTTCGAGCGGTATCACTACGACTTTCGGTCGTACGCGCGTGCGTCGCTTCATCGTCGCGTGCACGCGGCCCTCGGCCGCCTGGGCGTTACCTCGATGGCGCAGCTGACCGAACGGATCGCGACGGACGATCGTGCGTTTGGCGAGCTGCTGCCCTGGTTCACGGTGCAGCTGTCCGATCTGTTTCGCGACCCGGCGTACTTCGCGCACTTTCGCGAGCAGATCGTCCCCGTGCTGAGAACGTATCCGTCGCGCAAGATCTGGGTCGCGGGCTGCAGCACCGGCGAGGAGGCGTACTCGTTCGCGATCATCCTGCGCGAGGAGAACCTGCTCGACCGCACGCTGATCTACGCGACCGATATCTACGCGCAGAGCCTGCGCACGGCGGAGGCTGGCGTGTACGACCTCGATCGCATGCGCACGTTCAGCGAGAACCATCGCAAGAGCGGCGGTAAGACGTCGCTGTCCGAGCACTACTCGACGACGGCGCACGGCGCGATGTTCGACAAGTCGCTGCGCGAGCACATCGTGTTCGCCGATCACAGCCTCGCGACCGACGCCGTGTTCGCGGAGGTGCATGTCGTGTCGTGCCGCAACGTGCTCATCTACTTCGCCGCGGCGCTCCAGAATCGCGCGCTCGGACTGTTCCGAGATTCCCTCGTGCGTCACGGCTGGCTCGGGCTCGGGCCCAAGGAGACGATCGAGTTCTCGCCGCTGCGCGATCGGTTCGTGCCGCATCCTCAGCGCTGGTACGAGAAGCGTGAGGTGACGCCGCTATGAAGCTCGTTGTCATCGGTGGCTCGGCAGGCGCGCTCGACGCGATCCGCACCCTTCTCGCTGCGATTCCGGAGCGAGCCGCGGCGGCGTTCGCCGTGGTCGTACACATTTCTCCGTCGGCCGATAGCCTTCTCGCGACCGTGATCGGCGGCTATACAGCGATGCCCGTGCGCGAAGCCGTCGACAAACTGCCGCTCGAGCCTGGTAGCGTCGTCGTTGCCCCGCCGGACTACCACATGCTCATCGAGCGAGATCACACCATCGCGCTATCGCGCGACCACGCGGAGCACTTCTCGCGTCCGGCCATCGATCCGCTGTTCGACAGCGCGGCCACCGCGGTCGGCGCAGATGCGATCGGCGTCTTGCTCAGCGGGAGCAACGGCGACGGTGCCGAGGGACTCGCAGCGTTGGCAGCGGCGGGAGCCAAGATCTGCGTTCAGGATCCGGACAGCGCGGTGTCGCCCGAGATGCCGCGCGCGGGTATGGCGGCGTGCAAACCGGATGTCGTCGGCGATCCCAGCCACCTCGGTAGATGGATCGCGGCACAGGTAGGTGCACGGTGAGCGAGCGCATCCTGATCGTCGACGATATCGAGGAGAACCTGATCGCCCTCGAGGCGCTGCTGCGTCGCCTGCCGGACACCGAGATCGTGATGGCGCGCTCGGGAAGCGAAGCGCTCGAGATCCTGCTCGTGCAGGACGTGGCGCTCGCGCTGCTCGACGTGAACATGCCCGAGATGGATGGTTTCCAGCTCGCGGAGCTGATGCGCGGTGCACAACGCACGCGCGACGTCCCGATCATCTTCGTGACTGCCGCGTACGAGCCTCAGCGCGTGTTCCGGGGCTATGACGTCGGCGCGGTCGACTTCCTCATCAAGCCCGTCGATCCACGGATCCTGAAGTCCAAGGTGTCCACGCTGCTCGAGCTGTACCGCTCGAAGCGGCAGCTCGCGGCGCAGCTCGTCGAGCTCGAGCGCATGAGCGCGCAGCTCTCCGAGGTGCTGCGCATGCAGGAGACGTTTGTCGCAGCGGTCAATCACGATCTGCGCTCGCCGCTGCACACGATCTCCGTCGGTGTGTCGCTGCTCGTCGACGACAATCCCGAGAAGAAGGACGTCGCGCGTCGCGTGGAGTCCGCGATCGACCGCATGAGCGGAATGCTCGATCAACTTTACGACCTCGCGCGCACACGCGTGGGGAACGGCATCCCGATCGATCCCAAGCCCGGCGATCTGGGCGCGCTCGTCCAGACCGTGGTCAACGAAGCGGATCTACGCCGCGGGAGCTCCAAGCTCGAGATCGACATGGTCGGCGACGTCAAAGGTACGTGGGATCTCACTCGCGTGACGCGCCTCGCGGCGAACCTCGTTTCGAACGCGCTCCAGCATGGCGAGAAGTCCAAGCCGGTCGCGGTGCGCATCGACGGCACGGATCCGGATGCCATCGTGCTCGCCGTCGAGAACGCCGGCGTGATCCCGTCGGATCTCTTGCCGAAGATCTTCGAGCCGTTCCGTCGCGGGCCCACGTCGAGCAAGGGCCTCGGCCTCGGCCTCTACATCGTGAAAGAGATCGCCGACGTGCATGGCGGCTCGGTCAGCGTGACGTCCTCGTCGGGCACGGGCACGTGCTTCACGGTGCGGCTGCCGCGTCACGTTCCGTCGCACGCCCACAGCGCGTGATCACACCGACGTGATGCAGAGGCCGCGCGACCTGCGGCGGATCCGCCGCACCGGACGCGAGCGCGCCGAACGCAACGTCGGGCGCGGTCGTGCATCGAGCGCTTGCGGGATGGCGGCGAGGAGGCGCACTTGAAGCGCCGACCACTCCTCGCGATCGATGCGTGGTCGTAGCGCTTCGAGCAGCGAGAACGCGTCGGAGATCGAGTCCCACGCGGGCTTGGGCAGGTCCATGGCGAACCATCGCGCGGCGTCGTTGATCGCGGTCTCGAGATCACAGCGCAACGCGGCCAGCTCGTACTGCGCGCGCTTGGACGCTCGCTCGGCGAGCACGTGCGAGGACGACGATGTTCGCTTCGCGAGCCACGCGAGCGCGATCACGCCGAGACCTATGCTGGCGACGATCCACACGGCTTACGCGTCGGGACCCTGCATGTTCGCGAGGTCGTCCTCATCGAGGCTCTCCATGCTGTGGTCGCGAGCGTCGGCGGCCCCGACGTCTTCGTCGTCGACGTCGTCGAGGTCGACCTCGTCCTCGAGATCCTCCTCGGCGACCTCTGCCTCCTCCTCCTCGCCGCTGCGGCGACGGATCGGTTGGACGTCCTGATCCTGCTCCTCGTCGCGCTCCGGACCGTGCGATTTCTTCGGGGAGATGCTCTTCCGCATGAGGGGGAAGAACAGCAATCGGGATGCCTGCGCGCGCACACGCGATCGCGTGCGGTTACCACGCTCCCACCTGTGCGCCGTGGCTCAGCGAGCGAGCGGAAGCGTGAACTTGAACTCGGCGCCCTCGCCGTGCTTGCTCGCGACATCGACCCGACCGCCGTGGGCCTCGATGATTCCCTTGGCGATCGCGAGCCCCAACCCGGCTCCGCCCTTCTTGGTGCGTCCGTGCCAGTAGCGATCGAACACGTGCGGGAGCTCCGCGTCACTGATGCCCGGGCCACGATCGCGCACCGCGATGACCGCTTCGGCGTCCTCGCGTGCCACGGTGATCTCGATCGGAGCGCCGCGCGCGTGCTTGAGCGCGTTGCCGATGAGGTTGCCGAGCACTTGAAGGACGCGGTCGCGGTCCGCGCTGACGATGGTCTGCTCGTCGGGAACATGCGCCGTGATCTGCCCGCCGGTCTCCTTGACGAGCAGCTCGTGATCCGCGGCGGCTTGCCTGACGATCGACGTGGCGTCGACGGCACCACGCGTGAGCGTGAGCGCGCCGTTCTCGATCGCGGACGCTTCGAGCAGATCCGCGATCAAGCGCTCTGCACGCCCCGATGCGCGCTCGATCGCGCCGAGGTATCGCGTCGCGTCTCCCGTGATCTCCTCGCGCAGCGCCTCTGTCGCGAGGCTGATCGCGTGGAGCGGACCACGAAGATCGTGCGACACGACGGCAAGTACGTCATCGCGTGCACGCGCGGCTTGGTTCGCGCGCGCGAGCTGGCGAGCGGACTCGGCCTCCGCGCGCCCGATGCGAATCGCGAAGCGGATGCGAAGCGCGAGGCGCCGCGGCGAGAGATCGCCCTTGGGGAAGAAGTCCGTCACGCCGGCTTCCACCGCTGCTTCGAGGAGCTCTTCGTCCTGCTGTCCGGTGACGAGGACGATCGGCGTGTGATTGCCGCGCTCGCGCAAGAGCGCCGTCAGCGACGTGCCGGACTTGCCGGGCAGATCGTGATCGAGGAGCAAGCAGTCGTACGTGTTTGTCGCGACCTTCTCGAGTGCTTCCTCGGCGGAGCTTGCTTCGTCGAGCTCTACGACGATCGTGCTTTGCTCCAATGCGCGGCGAATGGCGAGCCGGTCTACGCGGTCGTCATCGATCATGAGCACGCGCAGTTTGCCGCTCACTTCGTGCCGGCCCCCGCCAGAGGTGGTGGCGCGAACTCCGCCACGGACCAGTAGCTGCGAACGGCATCCATGATCTGCCGGAAGCGGCTCGGCTGGGCGGGTTTCACGAAGTAGCCAGCAGCGCCGAGACAGAACGCTGCATCTCGATCATGCGGATCGTCAGAGGTGGTGAGCACCACCGACGGGATGCGCTGGAGACGTGGGTCCTCGCGCAACGCCTTCAGCAGATCGAGGCCGGACATGCGGGGCATGCGTAGATCGACGACGATCACGAGTCGCTCCATGGCGAGCTCGCCGGAGCGAAGGAGCCGCAACGCCTCGACGCCATCTCGCGCGACGGTGATCGACGCGACCTCGTGCGCTTGTGCGAGCGCACGATGGACGTTCATCACGTCCAGGTCGTCGTCCTCGACCAGCAGGAGATGAATCCGCTGCGTTTTGGTCATGACGCCATTCAATTAGCTGTGCTCGATCTCTCCGGGGTGGCTCGTGCTCGCCCCACTCGACGCCGGTGTCGCATGACCGTTGGAGCCATTGCTCGCGACCGGCGGATGCGACGGCGCGCGCGGGTGTGAATCTCCCGACGAGGAGACCTTGTCGTGACGCGGCTCCTCGAGGCGGCGGTACAGCGAGCGACGATCGATGCCGAGGATGCGCGCTGCGTGCGTCTTGTTTCCGCCGACAGCGTTGAGCACCTGCCGAACGTAGCGGCGCTCCATCTCGTCGAGCGTGATGAGCTCGCCCGGCGACTCCGTGGTGATGACGATCTTGGACGACTGGTGCTCCTGCACCTTCGCCGGCAGATCGTCGACGGTGATCTCGTCGAGGCGGCACAGCGCGACCGCGCGCTCCATGCAGTTCTCGAGCTCGCGAACGTTGCCCGGCCAGTCGTAGTCCATGAGCAACCGCGCGGCGGGACCCGAGATGCCCTGCACGGGCTTGTTGGTGCGGCCCGCGATGCGCTTCAGGAAGTACTGCGCGAGGAGGAGGATGTCGCCGGCGCGCGCACGAAGCGGGGGCACCGGAATCGCGACGACGTTGATGCGATAGAAGAGATCTTCGCGGAAGCGCTTCTCGTCGACCTCGGTCTCGAGATCGCGGTTCGTCGCGGTGACGACGCGCGCTTCGAACGGGACCTCCTCGTCGCCGCCGACGGGGCGCACCTTGCGCTCTTGCAGAACGCGGAGGAGCTTGACCTGCATCTCGATCGGCATCTCGCCGATCTCGTCGAGGAAGATGGTGCCCGCGCCCGCTTGGACGAAGAGACCCGCGCGCGAGCGCTTCGCGTCGGTGAATGCACCGCGAACGTGACCGAACAACTCGCTCTCGAGGAGCGGCGCCGGCATCGCTGCACAGTTGACGGCGACGAACGGCTGGTCACGACGCGGCGAGAGCGTGTGAAGCGCGCGAGCGACGAGCTCCTTACCCGTACCGGACTCGCCGGTGACGAGGACCGTCGCGTCGCTGTCGGACACGCGGCGGATCATCTCGATCGTCTCGCGAATCGCCGGGCTCGATCCCGCGATGCCATCGATCGGCACGTCACGGTCGGCCTGCGTCTTCAGGCGCTTCACTTCGCGCTTGAGATTGAGGTGCTCGAGCGCGCGACCCACCGCGATCGCGAGAGCGTCGACCTTCACCGGCTTGGTGATGAAGTCGTACGCACCGGCGCGGATCGCGGCGATCGCGGTCTCGAGTCCGCCCTGGCCGGTCAGAACGAGCGGCAACAGGTCGGGATAACGTTGGCGGAGCTCGCCACAGAGATCGATGCCGGACATGCCCGTCATCTGGACGTCGGTCACGACGACATCGGCTGGGTCCGTCCTCAGGTGCTCGAGGCACTGTTGCGCCGAATTGACGGCATCGACATCAAACCCGCGCTTGCGGAGGCTGTCCCGCAAAAGGATCGCGGTGTCTTCGTCGTCATCGACAATGAGGATGGTTCCGTCCATGGAGAGCTACCTTTCTGTTCCGTGGCGTCAGCCAACGGTTCGTCGACCAGCCACGAGGCTGACGACGGCGAGGATCAGGGCGACTACGAAAATGATTTTGGCGATTCCGACGGCCGAGGCGGCGATGCCACCGAAGCCGAAGACTGCAGCGATGAGAGCGATGAGAAAGAATGCAAGTGCCCAGGAAAACATGACTATCTCCTAAAGGTTATGCATTCTGACCGGTGCAGCGGATGTGCCATTTGGATGCCAATTCTCTGAGCCGCACACCGACCAGGAAACGCACACCTGGACGATCGAAGCCGAGCGCTGACGCGCAGTGGGCGCCCGGGCGCGCTCAGGTGGTGCGGGAATGCTCATCTACTCGGTGTGCTGCACAACAAACCAGCGTTAAGTGTAATTCATCTTTCATTAGGCTGGGAGCCAACGACGAGCTTGTTTTCGACCGACCCGACGCCCTCGACCGTGCGCACCAGATCCTCCAACTCGGACATGGCTGCCGGTCGCGAGACCGAGCCACGAAGATCCACGTGGCCGTCGCGGACCTCGAGCGCTACGTGCGCCGCGTCGGGGTGGGAATGAACCGCCGACTGAACCGCCGCGAGGAGCGTCAGATCATCGGCCGTTCGGGTATGTGTGCCGTCGAACGCGGCCTCGACTTGATCACGCGAGGGACGCATCGATCCATCGGGATCGGGGACAGTGCGACGAGTGATGTCGTCGTAGGTCGTGGGCTTGTTCGGCATGCGTCCCGAGGCTGCAAACAGAGCACCGAAAAATAAACCGCCGACAGCCTGGGGGAGGATGTCGGCGGGACCCGCAAGAAGCGGGGGTCTGGGGGTGGCGTTCTGCTGGCGCGGGTGGAACGCCAGTCAGTCGCCGTGCAAAACGTTTCGTCGAAGCGCTGCGAGCTTGTCGCTGTTCGTCTTCGCGGACTGGAGTATGTGCACGCGCGGGGCCAGCGCGATCGCTTGGTCTCGTCGAGGAGTTAGCTCCAGATGCGCAGCTCACGACCATTTCGCGTACGGGCGTGGTCGCTCGGTGTGGCGTCCGGGCGCGCCGTGCTCGCTAGCTGGTTGAGTTATGATTGTAGTGCGCATGGCGCAGATCCGGTTCGTCGACGTGTGGATGCGCGCCCCTGGCGCTCCACCAAGCCATTACCGATCGGTGATGGTCATCTCCGAGAAATGGGCGGAGCAGCGCGTCCTCATGCGCGCGTACGCGGAGAGCCGCGATCAAACGCGGCCGACGATCATGCTCTATGGGATCGAGCTCGCCATCGGCCCGGCGGGGACTGACGTGAACGGACCGTGGGGCATCCACGTAGGCGAACACCCCGAGGGATCCGCGCAGCAGATCAAGTGGCAGCTCGAAGAGAGCGCGCGCCGGTTGGCGGGGAGCAAGGGCAATCCACCGCGCCTCGTCGACGAGGAATCCACGTTCGAGCGCGAGCCCACCGCGCATTGGGGACCCGGCGCGCCGCGCATGTTGCCCAAGCGCCCCGACGGACACGCGCACGCACCGCAGGTCGATTACGTGCACCAGGCGGGCGCTGCACGCGTGCCGCAAGCGCAAGAAGCGCTGTACGTCCCACAGGTTCAAATGGCCGCGCATCACGTTCCGATGGCGCCGGCGAGCGCAGCTCCGTCGAATCCCGAGCTGCGCAAGACGCCGATGCCCCGCGCGCGCAGGGGGCTGACACGTCCGCCGCCGATGTCTCCCCACGCACGGACCGCGCTCGGCTATCAGTCGGGATCCGGAGCGCAATCGGCGGTGGTGCGGCTCGGGCTCGCGCCGCACATTTCGTCGAGCCTCGGGTGGCTTGTGGATCGCGTGGTCCCGCAGGACTTCCAGATCGACAAGCACGAGCGGCACGTGCTGAACGCGCTCGGCGAGAACGAGCTGACCGCCAAGGCCATCGGGCAGATGCTCGACGTCGCCGATGCGGTCTCGTTCATGGAGGATCTGACGCGAAAGCTCGAGAGTTACGGGCTGGATCTCGTCGTTCCGGGCGACCCGCATGGCGGTGAACCGACGTACCGTTTGCGTCGGTGAACCCGCCGACGAGCACTGGTAGCTCCAAAACGGCTGTGGTACCAACCCGGACCGTCATGCAGGTCCGCATCGAAGACGTTTCGCCCGTCGAGAAGAAGATGTTTGTCGAGGTTCCGTGGGAAGTCGTGAGCGGCAAGCTCAACGAGGCCTACCGCGATCTCGGTAAGGACGTCGCGCTCAAGGGGTTCCGCAAGGGCAAGGCTCCGCGCTCGGTGCTCGAGCAGATCTATGGCCAGCGCGTGCACTACGAAGTGATGAACCAGCTCGTGCGCGAGTCGTTCTTCACGGCGACGCAGGAGCACAACATCGCGGCCGTCGCCGAGCCGCGCGTGGAAGAAGCGCAGCCGATCAAGAAGGGCCAGCCGTTCACGTTCAACGCGATCATCGAGATCAAGGGCGACGTCGTTCCGCAGGACTACAAGGGCCTCGAGATCGAGCGCCGCAAGCTCGACGTGAAGGACGAAGCGGTCGAGGAAGCGCTGAAGAACTTGCAGCGCGAGCACACGGAGCTGCGTCCCATCGAGGGGCGTGACGTGACCGCGGCTGGCGACATCGTCGGTCTCTCGGTGACCGGCACGATCGGCGAGCACGCGATCAACCAGCCGCAGTTCGCGGTCGACCTCGACGACCCCGAGCGCGAGCCGATCCCCGGTATGCGCGAGGCGCTCACGGGCATTCCGATCGACACCAAGGACAAGGTCCTCGAGATCCAAGTCCCCGACGATCACAAGGACGAGCAGATCCGCGGTCGCAAGGCAAACCTGACCGTCACGATCCTCGAGGCGCGCGTCAAGGACGTGCCCGCTCTCGACGACGAGTTCGCGAAGGACACCGGCAAGGGCGAGACGCTCGACGAGCTGAAGGCCAACCTGCGCAAGGAGCTCGAGGCCAAGGAGCAAGAGGTCATCGATCGCGAAGCGCGCGAGAACGTCCTGCGCGAGCTGATCAAGAAGAACCAGATCCCGGTCGCGCCGGCGCTCGTCGAGCGCGCGGTCGAGATGCAGTACCAGCGTCTGCGCCAGATGCTCGGCATGCAGCCCGAGCGCGGCAACGCGGGCCTGTCCGCGGATCTGCGCGAGAAGATGCGTCCCGCGGGCGCCGACGAGGTTCGCGGCCAGCTGCTCCTCGAGGCGATCGGCGACAAGGAGAGCATCGCGCTCACCGATTCCGAGCTGAACGCGCACATCGAAGCGACGGCCAAGGCGCGCAACACGGCGCCGCAGAAGCTGCGTGCGGAGTGGCAGCGCGATGGTCGCCTCGAGAACGTGCAGTACTCGCTGCGCCAGGACAAGGTGCTGAAGTTCCTCGTCGAGCACGCCACGGTGACCGAGGTCGAGAAGCTCACGCAGCAGGGCACGCCGATTCCGGAGGCGCCCGCGCACGGCGAAGAGGGCCACGTGCACGGCCCCGACTGCGACCAGGACCACTAGATCGTCACTAATCTGCCTTCAGCGGCTCCGAGCGTTATAACCGACGCATGGAGCCGAAGATGGCCACCGACCCCACACAGCCGGGGATCGAGGGAGAGAAGCATCCGACGCTCGCCGAGCTGAAGGACGAGGCGTTGTTGCCGCACGTGCAATCGCACGTGGCGAGTTGCTCGATGTGTCAGTCGGTGGTGCAGGCGTCGAACGCGGCGGATGACATCAGCGTTCCGATCGAGCTCGACCTGCCCAAGGGGCTCGTCAGCGAGAACGCGTTCAAGTGGCCCGCCGATCCGATGGCGCGCGGAGGCATGGCGCAGATCTTCGCGGGCGAGGATCGGCGACTCGGTCGCACGGTGATCTTGAAGGCGCCGCGCGAGGGCGACGACCTGCCTGCGGGCATGAACGAGATGTTCCAGAAGCGAGTGACCGCCGAAGCGCGGATCCTCGCGAAGCTGCAGCACCCGTCGATCGTGACGATCTACGAGCTCGGCAAGGCCACGGTCGGCTGGCCGTTCTGCGTGCTGGAGCGCGTCGACGGGATCAGCTTGCGCGATCGGCTCGACGAGCTCGCGGAGCAGGAAGCCGCGCAGGGCAAGCCGTGCACGCGCGAGCGGCTCGAGCTGCTCTCGAACTTGGTCGCGATCGCCGAAGCGCTGGCCTACGCGCACGAGCGTCGCGTGGTGCATCGCGACTGCACGCCGAACAACATCATCTTGGGCAAGCGCGGCGAGGCCACGCTGATCGATTGGGGCATCGCGCGCGATCTCGATGCGCCGAGCGGAAGCGACATGTCGATGGAGGACCAGCCTCCGTCGATGTCGGGGCGCATGGTGACGATCAGCGCCGGCACACCGCCGTACTTGCCACTCGAGCAGAGCCAAGGACGCGCGGCGGATCCGAGCTTCGATGTCTACTCGTTCGGCGTGACGTTGTACGAGGTCGTCTCGGGCAACACGCCGTTTCGATGGAAGACCACCGAGGGCGCCAAAGAACGCAACGCGCAGCTGCACGCGTTCCTCGATTGGCTCAAGTCCGGCGAGCCGCGCGAGCCCGCGATGCCCAAGGATCAAGAGCTGTCTGGAATCATCGCGCGCGCGATGGCGCACAAGGCGAGCGAGCGGTTCACCGCCGACGAGCTCGTGCGCGCGCTCAAGCAGTACCTGACAGGCGACCTGGTCTTCTCGCACCGCTACTCGATGACGGGGCGCCTCGCGCGTTGGGTGCGCCGCAACAAGGCGGCCACCGTGCTCGTCGCGATGCTCGTCGCGTCCGCGATCGCGGGCGTCCTCATTTGGGGCTATCTCTCGAAGAAAGCGCAAGAGGAAGCCGAGCTGCGCGCGATGACCGCCGCCGCGCAAGCCGATGCCTCCGAGAAGGCGCGCGAGGCCGACGAAGCTACGCGCGCCGCCGATGAAGCCAAGGCGCTCGCCGAGCAAGCGCAGAAGGAAGGCAAGAACGCCGACCAGCTGCGCGCGCAAGCGGAGGCAAAACGCAAAGCCGCCGAGGCGCTCCGCAAGCAGGCCGACACCGCCGCCGCTCAAGCGAAGGGCCAGGCCGACGACGCGATGAAGCGATACCAGGAGGCGATGAAGCAGAAGTTCGAGGCTGACGCGCAGCGAGACGCCGCGCGAACCGCGCAGCAAACGGCGGAGCAACTTCGCGATGCGGCGCGCGCCGCGCAAGCCAACGCCGAAGCGGAGCGCGAGCGCGCCCGCGTCGCGCAAGCCAACGCCGAAGCGGAGCGCGAGCGTGCGAAGCAAGTCGCGGCTGCCGCCGAGCAAGACCGCGAGGCTGCGCGCCAAGGCCAGCTACGTGCGGAGCAAGATCGCGACGCTGCTCGCAACGCCGCGACGGCCGCCGAGCGTGATCGCGAGGCTGCCGCTGCTGCGCGCACCGCCGCGGAGCGCGAGCGCGATGACGCGCGCCGTCGCATCCAGGAGCTCGAGGCGCAGCTGCGCAACACCGGCGCCAGCACGCCACCTCCGCCGAGCGGCGGCAACGAGGAGACGCCGCGCGACCGTCGTCGTCGCGAGCGGGACAACGCGGATCCGCAGCAGCCGCCACCGCCATAGCTGCCATCGTCGATCCATCAGCGAACTGGGTCAGCAGTCGTCGGGGAACTGCTCGGACATCAGGGTCTGGCCGTCCTCTTTGATGCCGAACATCCACACGATCTTGTGCGACGCGATGTTCGACGTGTAGGTCACGTCGGCGACCGCGGTGGCGAGATCGGGCTTCTTCTTGATCGCCTTCTTCCACACCTGCGCGATCGAGCAGCGCGGCCTGGGAACGACCGCGGTCTTGCAGTCCGTCTTGCCCATATCGTAGATCTCGGCGCCGCTGGGTCCCGCGAGGATGCGGAACTCGCATACGTTCTTGGACGACACGCCGCGCGGCAGGCTCGGATCGCGCTTGGAGCGCGCGGGAGAGATGAAGCGCACGTCGATGCTGCCTTTGAACGCGCCGTCGTCGAGCGTCAGGTCCGCGTGGCCGTCGGCGAACGCGTGAGAGACGTCGATGCGCGTGAGTTGCGCGTCCGGCACGTTGCGCTTGGCTTCCGCGATCGCCCACGCGACGTGCTTGTCGATGTCGATGTTCTTCCAGTTGCTGTTCGGCGGCGTGACGGCGTGACGCTGGAACCAGCCGGTGGCGTTGGGCCCGCTTGAAGTGCCACCGAGCGCGTCATCGACGGCTTCGGCGAGTGGGTCTTGCGCGATCTTGGTCTTCACGCCGGCAGCCTCGAGCTGTGCCTTGGCTTGGGCGAGCTGGGCGGCCGTTTGCTGTTGGGCCTGCTTCAGGGCGTCCGACGTCTGCTTCTCGATCTCGGCTTCGACCTTTGCCATCTGCTTGTCGAAGTCGTCGACATCGTCACGATCGTCGTCGGGCGCTGCGGCGACCTTGGCTGCTGGCGGGCTCGCCGGGGCGGCGCCGGTCGGCGGCGCGGTCTCGGTCGGCTCGGTCGCCTCGGTGGGCGCTGCCACGGTCGTCGACGACGTGCTCGTGTCACCGCCGGAGAAGACGACGGCGGCCGCGATGCCGATGCCGACGACGACGAGCCCGAGGATCGCGAAGAGGCCGCCTTTGCCGCCGCGCCTGGACTCCGCGTTGGCGCGCGTCGGCTGCGTTTGCAGCTGGCCCGACGAGGCGGACACCGTCGTCGGGTGCTTCTGATCCATCGGCGCTGGGTGTTGGCCCGCTTGTCCGATGGGTTGGCCCATGGGCGGCTGCGCCGATGGCTTCGCGTGCGAGCGTTGTCCACCCCAGCTCTGTGGCGGTGTCGATGACCACGCGGCGTGCGGCATCGTCGTCGCGAAGTCAGGGCTCCCCGTGATCGGCGCCCACTGCGCTTCGGGTAGGCCCTGCGTCGCTTGTTGGAGCGCCATGCTCATCGCTTGCGCGCTCGCGAAGCGTTGCTCGGGTGCCTTGGCGAGTGCGCAGAGGATCACGTGCTCGAGATCGGGCGGCATGTCGTGCCGCAGCGAGCGCGGTGGTGGCGGCGGCGCTTCGACGTGCTTGCGCAGCAGATCGAACAGCGAGTCCGCGATGAACGGCTTCTGCCCGGTCGCGCACTCGAACAGGATCACGCCCATCGCGTAGATGTCGGCGCGGTGATCCACGGGGCGACCCGCTGCTTGTTCGGGCGCCATGTAGTGAGGCGTGCCGAGCAGCGAGCCAGTGGCGGTGGCGCTGCCTTTGAGATCGGTGAGCTTCGCGATGCCGAAGTCGAGCACCTTGGGACGACCCGACGGCGCCACGAAGATGTTGTCCGGCTTGAGGTCGCGATGGACGACGCCTTTGGCGTGCGCGGCACCGAGCGCGTCGAGAACCTCCGCGCAGAGCCGCGCGAGTCCACCGAGCGGCAGCGGATGCTGGCGGTGCACGGACATCTCGACGATGTTCGCGAGCGGTGCGCCGTCGAGGTACTCCATGATGATGTACGGACGGCCGTCCGGCAGCATCGCGAGATCGAGGACGTTCACGATGCTCTCGTGACGGATCAAGTTGACCGCGCGCGCCTCGCTGAAGAAGCGCTCGACGAGGTCGCGGCGATCACTGCACTCGCGCGAGAGCACCTTGATCGCGACGCGCGATCCGATGCCGGGATGCACGCCCTTGTACACGCGGCCCATGCCGCCGATGCCGAGCAAGCGAGCCACGCGGTAGGCGCCGACGGTCTGTCCGAGCAGCAAGTCCTCGCCGATCGAGATCATCTGCGTGTTGTCGGCGGGGCACGTTCCTGATGACGGCCCCGATGCGCCGCACTCGCTGCACACGAACATTGTCCGACGATAGCACCGGTTTGTCCGAATACCGGCCGGACATGTCCAGCCGGCGGACACGCGAGCACGCAACTAGTTCGATTCACGCGCGCGATCTGCTGGCGCAACCTTTGCTGTTTGCCGGCGCATGGAACGAACGCTCGGAGATGAAGACCTGCTCGCGATGCTCCTCGGAGAACGCGAAGAACGCGGACGATCGGCAGCGGCAGAGCTGATCAAACAACACGGTGGCATCGGTCAGCTCTCGCGCGCGTCACCGCGCGAGCTCGCGCAGCTGGGCGTCACCAAAGCGAGAGCGGCGCGCGTGTCGGCCGCGTTCGAGCTCGGCCGACGTGCGGTCGGCGCCGCGACGACGCGAGAGACGCTCGCGCGCGCGGACGACGTGTACCGGATCCTCGCGCCGCGAATGTCGGGTCTCGCGCAGGAGATCTTCGTCGTGATCGGCATCGACGTTCGCAATCGCATCCTCGACGTCGTGGAGGTCGGTCGCGGTTCGGTCTGCGATGTCGCCGTGCATCCCCGCGAGGTGTTTCGTCCGCTCGTGCGCATGGCCGCGGCAGGCGGCGTGCTCGCGCACAATCATCCCACGGGCGACTCCACACCGAGCCATGACGACATCGAGCTCACGCGTCGCTTGCGCGAAGTGGGATCTCTGATCGGAATTCCCATCATCGATCACGTCGTGATCGGCGATGGCTCGCATCACTCGATCGCCGAGTGGCTCGGCGCGGAGTCCTGACATGGATCCGACACCGGAGAGCCGCGATCGCGGCGGCAGCGCGATCGGTCAGCGGTCGGTCACCGTCACAGCGAGCCACCGAGCGCGCGCTTGAGCTGCGCCCATGCGTTGGCGAGCTGCCACTCCGCCTGGATCAGGTTGCCCTCGGCGGTCGTGACGGCGAACTGCGCGTCGGCGAGCTCGATCTGCGAACCGAGCCCCTGCGCGTACCGCGCATCGGCGAGCTTGAGCTGCGCGCGGGCGGACTCGACGGCTTCCGTCGACGCGATCACGTTGGCGCGGTTCGCCACGATGCGCGCGCGAGCGGCGTCGAGCTCCGACGTCAGCGAGATCACGAGCGCGTCGCGCGACGCCTTGGCCGACGTCAGGTTCGCGTTGGCGACCTTCTGCGACGCGCGGCTCGAACCACCGTCGTAGAACTGCCACGACAGCGAGAGGCCCGCGTTCCATGTCGGCTCCGGGCCCCAGTCGTTCTGATCGGGACCCCACTGCGTCTGCGCACTCGCGGACAGCACGGGACGGTTGGCCGCGCGCGCAGCGTCGAGGCTCGCCTCGGCCGCGAGGACCTGCTTGTCGAGCGCGAGGATCTCCGGGCGATGCTTGCGCGCTGCATCGACGAGCGCCGGCAGCGCAGCTGGATCCACCGTCGGCGGCGTGGGCCACTGGCTATCGACGACGAAGCTGACCTCCGGATCGCCCCAGCCGATCGCGCTGCGCAGGTTGGCCATCGCGACCGCAGCGTTGGACTGCGCCGTCGCGAGCGCGGAGCGAGCGTTGGCGGCGCGGGCTTGGGCCTGCACCACCTCGATCGGATCCTTGGCCTGCGCCGCGACGAACTTGCGCGCTTGATCGAGGTGAAGATCCTCCGACTGCACCGTGGCCTCGGCGACCGTGGTCAGACGTTGCCGCGCGACCGCCTCGAGGAACGTGATCGCGACGTCCGTCTCGACATCGAGGTTCGTCGTGTTGATCTGCGAGCGCACCGCCTCCGCGTTTGCTTCGGCCGCCTCGATGTTCGCGCGCGTCTGACCGAAGTCATAGATGCGCCAGTTGAGCCCGAGGGACAGGCCCGTCGACACGAACGGATCGAAGAAGCCGCTCGTGTTGACGATCTGGCCGTTGACGAAGGCGCCGCGCGGTCCGGCCGTCGCGCCGAGGCTCGCCGACGCACTCGCGGTCGGTTTGCGCGCGACCCGCGCTTGATCGACGCGGCCTTCGGCGGCTTCGATCGAAGCTTGCGCCTGACGGATCGAGGGCTGCTGCTTCATCGCGATCTCGATCGCACGGGACAGCGTCAGCGTTTCCTGACGCGGCTCCGCGTACGCGACCGACGAAGAGAGCAGGGCGACGACGAGCAGTTTGCGGATGGACTTCATGTCTCGTACCTCAGTGCTGTGATCGGATCGAGCTGCGAAGCACGGATCGCCGGGTACAGGCCGAACCCGATGCCGACGCCACCCGACACGCCGAACGCGATGGCGGCGGTCTCCATCGGGAAGAAGAACTTCCAGCCGAAATAGTCGGCCATGAGCGACGCGGCCCAGTAGCCGAGCAGCAGGCCGAGCACGCCGCCGACCGCCGACAGGACGATCGCTTCGACGAGGAACTGCGTCATCACGTCGAGCGGCTTGGCGCCGACGGCCATGCGAATACCGATCTCGCGCGTACGCTCGATCACGCTGACGAGCATGATGTTCATGACGCCGATGCCACCGATGAGCAGCGACACCGCCGCGACGATCGCGAGGAGCGTCGCGATGCGCTGCGTGGAGTCTTGCTGCGCCTGCGCGAACTCGGCTGGGTTGCGGATGCGGAAGTCATCCTCCTGCGCGGCGTCGAGCTTGTGACGATCACGCAACAGACCGCTGATCTTCGCGATCGTTTGGTCGGCTTGGCCGTCCTGCTGCGTCGTGACGAGGATCTGGCCCGGGATGTACTTGCCGAGGCCCTTGGACAACTTCTGCTGATAGGTCTTCTGCGGGATCACGACGATGTCGTCGTTGTCACCCATCGGGCCTTGGCCCTTGGACACGAGCACACCGACGACTTCGTACGGTTGGTTGTTGATGCGGATCGTCTGGTTGAGCGCGTCGGACTCGCCGAACAGCTGCGTCTTCACCGTGGTTCCGATGACGGCGACCTTGGCGTTGGAGTTGCCGGTGTCCTCGTCGAACACCGCGCCGTCTTTGGCGGCCCAGTTGCGAATCTGAAACCACGTCGACGTCGTGCCGTAGACGGTGGTGTTCCAGTTGTTGATATCCGACGCGATCTGCGTGTTGCGCGCCTGCATGAGTGGCGCGACGTGCTTCACCGTCGGCACCTCGTTCTTGATCGCCTCCATGTCGTCCCACGTGATCGACATGGACGTGCCGCCGCCGCCCATGACGCCGCCTTGGCGCGTGGAGCCCGACGACACCTGCAGCACGTTGGTGCCGAGAGAAGCGAACACCTCCTTGACCGAGGCTTGTGCGCCTTGACCGCCCGCGACCATCGCGATGACGGCGCCGATGCCGAACACGATACCGAGCATCGTCAGGAGCGTGCGCACCTTGTTGCGCCACAGCGCGCGGATCGCGAGCTTGAACGTGGTGAAGATGTTCATGACGCGATGTCCACGAGTGGGGGCAGTGCCTCGAACGCGGCCTTCGCGTCCACGGGCTCCTGCGTGTTGTCACTGATGATCGAACCGTCGCGCAGCGTGATCACGCGCCGCGCGTAGGTAGCGATGTCCGACTCGTGCGTGACGATGATCAGCGTCTTTCCCTCGGCGACAAAGCCCTGCAGGATCGACATGACCTCGTACGACGTGCGGGTGTCGAGTGCGCCGGTCGGCTCGTCGGCCATGATCACCGGCGCTTCACTGACGATCGCGCGTGCGATCGCGACGCGCTGCTGCTGACCGCCGGACAGCTGGCTCGGCGTGTGATGCTCGCGCCCCTTGAGACCGACGCGCTCGAGCGCTGCCAGCGCGCGCTTGTGTCGCTCGCTTCCGCCGACGCCTTGATACATGAGCGGCATCTCGACGTTCTCGAGCGCGCTCGTGCGCGACAGCAGGTTGAAGCTCTGGAACACGAAGCCGATCATCCGGCCGCGCACGTCGGCGAGCGCTGCTTTGGACAACAGCGCGACGTTCTTGCCGTTCAGGAAGTACTTGCCCTTCGACGGCTGATCGAGGCAGCCCATGATGTTCATCAGGGTGGACTTGCCGGATCCGGACGTGCCCATGATGGCGATCGACTCACCTCGCTCGATCGTCAGGTCGACGCCACGAAGCGCGTGGACCTTCTGATCGCCCATGATGTACGTCCGCTGGATGCCGTGCATCTCGATCAGCGGCTTGTCGTTTGCGGGCGCCACCATCAGAACGGTCCCGTTCTGCGCGTGTTGGTCTTCGCGACGCCTTGGATCTCGGTGATGAGCTGATCGCCGGGCTTCAGGTCACCCTCGACCATCTCGGTCGCCGATCCGTCGGTGAGGCCCGGCTTGACGAGCACCATCTTCGGCTTGCCGTCGACGAGCGCCCACACAGCCTTCTTGTCGCCGAAGTCGCGCATCCGCATCCCGCCGTCGCCGCCCATCCACGGAGGCGTCGCGCCACCGGTCGCCGCGAACGGCGAGTCGCTTCCCGATCCCGAGCCACGGTTGCCGCTGCCACGGCGACCCGAGCCCGAGCCACGGCCACCGCTCTCACCGCGCAGCGCTTGCATCTGCTCGCGCGTCGGCTTGAACCGCAGCGCCGAGTTCGGAATCTTCACGGCGTCCGCGACCTGCGCGAGCACGAACGTCACGTTCGCGGTCATGCCGGGGCGGAGCTGGAGGTCCTTGTTGTCGACGTCGATCACCGCGTCGTACGTGACGACGCCTTGCGTGGTGGTCGGCGCGTTGCGGACCTGGCGGACCTTGCCCTTGAACATCTTGCCGGGGAACGCATCCACGGTGAACTGCGCGTCCATGCCGTCCTTCAAGAGGCCGACGTCCGCTTCACTCACCGCCGTGTTGATCTGCATGACGGTGAGATCTTCCGCGATGGTGAACAGCGTCGGCGCTGTCATCGACGACTGCACGGTCTGGCCCTTCTCGACGGCGCGCGAGAGCACCACACCGTCGACGGGCGAGTAGATCGTGGCGTAGCTGAGGTTGGTCTTTGCCTGCGCGAGCTGCGCGGACGCCTGCTGCGCCTGCGCCTTTGCGGCGACCAGCGATGCCTTCGCGGTGTCGTACGCGACCTCGGCGGCTTCGACGGTGGCGCCGGCGATCAGCTGTTGCTCTTGCAGCGTCTTCTGTCGCTTCAGCTGGCGCTCGGCATCTGCGAGCGCGACCTGCGCCTTGTTGACGTTGGCGTTGGCGAGTGCGAGCGATGCGGACGACGACGTGATCTGCGCGGCGAGAACCTGCTCGTCGAGCTTCGCGATCACTTGGCCCTTCGTGACCTTGTCGTTGAAGTCCGCGTACAGCTCGGTGATGCGTCCGGACACCTGCGCGCCAACTTCCACGGTGCCCTTCGCAGACAGCGTTCCGTTGGCGGTCACCTGCGCGGCGATGTTGCCCTTCGACACCTGCACCGTGGAGTACGTGATCGGCGGAGTGCTCTTCGCCCACGGCTTCTTGATGATGAGGAAGGCTGCGCCCGCGACGACTACAGCCAACACGATGAGCCTCGGGATCCAGCGCTTCATGAGTGACACGTTGATACCCTGCTCTGTACGTTCCGTTGCTCGCGTGTTGCAGAATATTGCTGGGAGATTCCGTGAGGTTACGGATCGGGAGCCAGCGGAACGTCGAGCCGGGCCGTCGTGCCGTTGCCGACTTGCGAGGTCAGCGTGACGTCACCTCCGTGAACGCGCGCGATGCGGCGAGCGAGCGCGAGGCCAAGTCCCACGCCGCCGGTCCTACGGGTGCGGCTGCCATCGGCGCGCCAGAACGGTGTGAACGCGCGCTCGAGCTCGGCTTCGCTCATGCCGATTCCGCGATCGACGATCTCGAACGCGACGCGGGCGCCGTTGGGAATCACCGCGAGCGTCACGGGCGTGTTTGACTCGGAGTACTTCGCCGCGTTGTCGAGCAGGTTGTCGACCGCACGGCGCAGGAGCACCGGGTCGCACTCGATCTCGCGCTCCTCGCCGCTGATCGTGCGCTCGAGCTTGCGATGCGGGTGACGTGCGGCGAAGCGCTTCACCGCGCGCTCCGTGAGCTCGCCGAGGTTGGTGGGACGACGCTCGATGTGGACATCCGAGCCGTCGAGGCGCGCGGTGGTGAGGATGTCGCTGATGAGCTGATCGATCTCGTCGAGATCCGCGCCGACATCGGCGAGCACGTCCTTGGCCGCGACGGGATCCTCGGCGGCCAGCTCGAGGGCGACGCGAATGCGCGCGAGCGGGGTGCGCAGCTCGTGCGAGACATCGCCCATGAGCTGACGCTGCGTTTGCAGCACGACGCTCGTGCGCTCGGCCATCTCGTCGAATGCGCGGCCGACGTCGCCGAGCTCGTCGTCGCGATCGAGCTTGGCGCGCGCCGCCGTGTCGCCTTCACCGAAGCGCCTCGCGGCGACCGCGAGTTGATCCATGGGCTGCGCGAGCCGGCGCACGAACCACACCGACGCTGCGCCGACGAGAACGAGCACCAATCCGCCGAGCGGCAGCACGTAGTCCCACGGGAAACCGGGGACCCGCGGGTGATACACGCCGACGAGCAGGTGGTCGTCGGAGCGCACGACGATGCGGCCCGACGAGAGCGACCACTTCGACGTCTTCAGATCCGCGAGCTCTTTCTTGGTCGCGGGGGGCAGCGGTGGCGAGACGTTCGCGCGCACGACCTTGCCCTGCGTGTCGAACAGCGTGAGGTCACCGCGGAGGCGCGCCTCGATCCGATCCACGGTCTCGTGGAACGTCGTCGGATCCTTGAGCGACAGGCGCTCGACGAGGTACTGCACGAGCGCCGCGTGCGGCTCGAGATAGCGCGGGCTGCGGATGTACCGAGGCAGGACGACCAGCGCCATCATGATGCCGATCGACATCAACGCGGCGAATGCGTAGACGCGCCACACGAGCCGTGCGCGACGCGTGCGAGGGCTCACGAGTCGAAGCCCTGGCCACCTGCGAGCAGATAGCCGACACCGCGCACGGTCTTCAGGATCTTCGGGCTGCGGCTATCGTCGCCGAGCTTCGCGCGCAGGCGAGAGACGTGGACGTCGATGCTGCGATCGAACGACAGCTCGGCGCTGCCCTTGGCGAGATCGAGCAGCTGCTCGCGCGAGAGAACGCGACCGGGGCGCTGTGCGAGCGCGCGCAGGATGGAGAACTCGTAGGCGGTCACGTCGACGGGCTTGCCGTCGAGCGTGACGGTCATGCGCTGCGGATCGAGGACGAGACCACCGACGGTGATCGTCTGTTGTGCGGGGCCGGCTTGTCCGCGCACGCGGCGCACGGTGGCGCGAATGCGCGCGAGCAGCTCGCGCGGCGAGAATGGCTTGGTGACGTAATCGTCGGCGCCGACCTCGAGACCGAGCACGCGATCCGCTTCCTCACCGCGCGCCGTGACCATCACGATCGGCACGTCGGTGCGCGCGCGTAGCTCGCGCGTGATCTCGAGTCCGTCGCGACCCGGCAACATCAGATCGAGTACGAGACAGTCGTACTGGCGACGCAGCGCCTCGGCTTGTCCCTCGAGTCCGTCCTGCGCGATCGTGACGACCACGCCGTGACTCTCCAGGTACCGCGCCGTGAGTTGTGCGAGGCGCGTGTCGTCCTCGACGAGAAGGACCTTGATCGTGGGTTGGACCGACGCCTCTGTCACGAGCGATAGGATACCCGTGCTCGTGTCCGCGGCATGGGTTCCTACACAATTCGCAAAAGGCTAGAGAGTGTGGACGCCTAGGACCTTCGCCAGGATGCGTTCGAGTGCCTCCATGCGAAACGGCTTGGGCAGGTAGGCATCGGCAGGCACGGGGCCTTTTCGGTCCCGGTCGTACCCGGTGCACAAGACGACCTTCATCGCAGGAAACTTCTCGCGGAGCTGCACGACGAGGTCGGCGCCCGACATGCGAGGCATCGTCAGATCGACGAGCGCCGCGTCGATGTCCTGCTTCGCGGCGAGGTCGAGCGCGACAAAGCCATCGGGCGCCGGCACCGCCTGGTAACCGAGGTCGTTGATCATGCGGACCACGACGTCGCGCACGAGGTCTTCATCGTCGACGACGAGGACGGAGCGCATCGCGGGCCGCGCCGCTGGCAGCGCCGGCGCCGTGGTGCTCGCGGGCCAGATGACCTGAAACGTGCATCCCGCGCCATGCGACGAGTGCACGCGCAGACCGCCACCATGCGCGCGGATGATGCCGAGCACCGCCGCGAGACCGAGGCCGTGTCCCGTGGGCTTGGTGGTGAAGAACGGATCGAAGATGCGCCGGCGTGTCTCGCGGCCCATTCCCGGACCGTTGTCGGTCACGTCGAGCGAGACGTACGCGCCCGCCAGTGGCGTCACGACATCGTCGACATCCGTGCTTCCGTCGAGGACGAGCTGCCGCGCGGCGATGCGAATGCTGCCGCCCTTCTCCGCCACGGCGTCGCGCGCGTTCGCGATGAGGTTCATCATCACCTGCCGCACCTGCGCTTCGTCACCGCGGAGCGCGAGCGAGTCCGGGATGTCGACTTCGATCTGGATGTTGGTCGGCGTCTGCGGCGACGAGATACGCAAGAGCTCGTCGACGAGCGGCTTGGGGGCGACGCGCTGCGAGGACACCGAGCCACGTCCGGCGTAGGCGAGCAGCTGATCGGTCAGCTCGGCCGCGCGCAGCGATGCGTTACGAATGTTCTCGAGCGACTCGCGACCGGGCGCACCACGCGGAATGTCGCGCAGCGCGAGGTCGGCGTTGCCGAGGATCGCGACGAGCAGGTTGTTGAAGTCATGCGCGAGACCACCCGCGAGCACGCCGAGCGATTCGGCGCGCTGTGCATCGACCATGCGGCGCTCCATGGTGCGCGTGGCGGTGACGTCGATCAGCGTTCCGATCGCGGCGACGATCTCGCCGTCGACGCGGAACGGCGCGATGGTGTTCTCCAGCAGGCGGCTTTGGTAATCGCTCGAGTAGCGCGCGATCTCGCCGCGCAGCGCTTGTTGATGCGCTTCGACGGCGCGATCGACCGAGCGTCCATCGCTCTCGTTCGCCTGGCGGATCGTCTGGCCGACAAGTGTCTCGGGAGGAAAGTCGAGGACGTCTTGCGTGGGGCCGCCGACGCGCGTGATGCGCAGGTCGTGATCGACCATCCACCAGATGGCCGGAACCTGATTGACGACGACATCGAGGGTGGCGGCGGTGCGCTCGAGCTCCTCGCGCTGACGACTAGCCTCGGTGATGTCCACGATGGACGCGTCGAAGCTCTGCTCGCCGTCGACCTCCACGATGTGTCCGTACAAGCGGAGCGTGAGGATGCGGCCGTCTCGGTGCCGCCACTTCACGATCGCGCCGTCCACCATGCCGAGCGGGCCGTACTTCGCGACGAGTCGCTCTCGCTGCGCGGGATCCACGTAGAGATCGCGCACGATGTTGAGACGCGCCATCTCGTCGCGGCTGTATCCGACGATGCGCTCGAGCGCCGGGTTCCAATAGAGGAACGCTCCGTCGCGCGTGCTGCGATACATCCCGATCGGAGACCGCTCGAAGATCATGTACAGCTGGCTGTCGGAAGGGCGCATCACTGGAGCACGGCGTCCTCGATCTCGTCGAAGGCGCCTGCGCGCCAACGCGTGAGCGGACTGCGCCCCTTGAGGAGGTTCTCCGTCTCGACGAGGACCGCCGGGAGATCGACGAGCCAGATCTTGGGATCCGCCGGCGAGGGACGTCCGACGTCCTCCGGTACCTCCGTCGGCGGCATCCATGCCGTCATCTTGCGGTTCTCGCCCGCGACGAGCGCGCGCACGGCGACGTTGCCCAGGCGCGACGCGATCAACCGATCCTGCGCCGAGGGCCGGCCGCCACGCACCACGTGACCGAGCACCGTCACGCGCGTCTCGATGCCTGCCGAGTCCGCGCCGGGCATCTTGTCCTGGAGGCGCGCGTCGACGAGCTCCTTGAGGCGCTCGGTCTGCACCGCCACGCCTTCGGCCTTGATGATGATCACGCGGCGCGACTTGCGCGAGCGGCTGCGAACGGTGAGCACGGTGTTCACGATCTGGTCGACGATCGCAGCCTCGGGCTTGCCGGCCTCGGGGAACAGCGCGAGGTCCGCACCGACGGCGATCGCCGAGGTCATCGCGAGGTAGCCACAATCACGGCCCATCACCTCGATGATGAAGGTGCGATCGTGCGCGCTCGCCGTGTCGGCGATCTTGTCCACCGCCTCGACGATCGTGTTCATCGCCGTGTCGACGCCGATCGACATGCCGCAGAACCCGAGATCGTTGTCGATCGATGCGGGGATCCCGATGACGTGGAGCGGAGGACCGCTGCCGATCTCCTTGGGATCCGCGAGGTGGAGCGCGCCGGTCAGCGAGCCGTTTCCGCCGATGACGATGATGCCGTCGACGCCGCGGTTCGCGAGGATCGAGCGCGCCTTGTCGCGGACCTCGCGGTGATGAAACTCTTTGCAGCGTGCGGATCCGAGGATGGTGCCGCCCTCTCGGAGAATGCCCTGTACGTCAGAGGGCATCAGCGGAACGAACGCGTCCTCGAGCAGGCCCTTGTATCCGCGCTCGACGCCGACGACGTCTGCCCCGAGAGATCTGCCGACCAGGGCAGCAGCGCGGATCGCGGCGTTCATCCCTGGCGCGTCCCCACCGCTCGACAGCATCGCGATTCGCTTACACCCAGCCATGGCGGCACTGTACTAGACTCCTGGGATGATTCGCATCGAGCGAGCGGGCGCGGTGACATCGGTGATCATCGATCGCCGCGCCGCCAAGAACGCTGTCGATCGCGACACGGCGCAGGCGCTGGCCGACGCGTTCCGCGCGTTCGATGCCGATGCCAGCGCGCGCGTCGCCGTGCTCGGCGGTGACCACGGCACGTTCTGCGCGGGGGCGGATCTGAAGGCGATGGCCGCGGGGACTCCCAACCGCGTCGAACCCGACGGCGATGGGCCGATGGGGCCTTCGCGCATGCTGCTGTCCAAGCCGGTGATCGCCGCGATCTCGGGGCACGCGGTCGCGGGCGGGCTCGAGCTCGCGCTGTGGTGCGATCTTCGCGTCGCCGACGAGGACGCGGTGCTCGGCGTGTTCTGCCGGCGGTTCGGCGTGCCGCTGATCGATGGCGGGACGATCCGCTTGCCGCGCTTGATCGGCCTGTCGCGCGCGCTCGATCTCATCCTCACGGGACGCGCGGTGAGCGCGCCGGAGGCGCTGTCGTTCGGGCTCGTGAACCGCGTGGTCCCGGCGGGGACGTCGCTCGCTGCCGCGCAAGCCCTCGCGGCCGAGCTCGCCGCGTTACCGCAAGCTGCGCTGCGCGCGGATCGCACGAGCGCATACCTGCAACACGATCTCGATCTCGACGCGGCGCTCGCCAAGGAGCTCGAGCTCGGATCGCGTGCGCTCGTCGAGGCCATGGAAGGTGCGGTGCGGTTCTCGCGCGGCGCCGGCCGGCACGGGAGCCCCACGCAGTGACGTTTGGCAAGAGCATCGTGCTCGCACTCGCGCTGGGCAGTGCGATGGCCGGCTGCATCGTCAAGCGACTGACCACGCCGCGGCTCACCGGCACGTGTGATGGCGCGTGCACGCACTACGTCGAGTGCAAGCCCGGTCACTCCGAGGAGGATCGCACGCGCTGCAACATCGAGTGCCCCGACGTGTTTCGCGACGAGGACTCGCTGATGGGCTACGAGAGCCTGTCGTGTAAGGACGCGGTCGAGTACATCGACGGCGCGCCGAACCAGACCGCGGGCGCGCGAGGCTAACGCGATGGGCTCGCGCGACGATCTGTACACGCGTGCGAGCGCGCTCGAGCGAGAGCTCGAGGTCGTGCGCGAGCAGCTCGCCCGGCTCTCGCCCGAGCCCGAGGATCGCTGGGAGCCGGAGACGCCGGTACACGCGCGTGACGCCGTGCCGCCGCCGTGGCTCACGGTGCATCGCCGTCGCGCATCGCTGCTCGAGGATTCGCGCAAGCTGCTCGGCCTGCTCGACGACGACTCGCTGTCGCTCATCGCGCCGCTTCTCGAGGAGCTCGCCGCACCGTCGTCGGTAGAGCTGCGCGACGAAGCCATCGCGAAGCTGCGCCAGATCGTCGAGAACATCACGCGCAGCGCGTGGAGCCGTCCGCGGTAGCGCGATGGCGGCGGACGTCACTATCGAGGGAACGCTCGAGCGCGTCGTGTTCAAGGGCGAGGACTCGGGATACACCGTCGCGCGCTTCACGCCAGCGGCGGGCAAGGTGCCGGTGACCGTCGTCGGTCATCTCGTCGAGATCCAGGAGGGCGTGCCGTACACGCTGCACGGCGTGTGGGTCGACGACAAGAAGTGGGGCCGTCAGTTCAAGGTCTCGTCGTTCTCGCAGAAGGTCCCGAAAACGCCGTACGGCATCGAGAAGTACCTGAGCTCGGGAATGATCCCCGGCATCGGTCCTGCGTACGCGAAGCGGATCGTCGCGACGTTCGGCACCGAGACGCTCGAGGTGATCCGCGATGCGCCGCATCGGTTGACCGAGGTGCCGGGCATCGGCAGCGCGCGCGCCAAGGAGATCGCCGAAGCGATCGGCGCGCATCGTCACGTCGAGGAGGTGATGGTGTTCTTGCGCGGCAACGGCGTGAGCGATGCGTTCGCGGCGCGCATCGTGAAGCGCTACGGCAAGGAGACGATCGCGATCGTCAAGGCAAACCCGTATCGCCTCGCGCACGAAGTGTGGGGCATCGGCTTTCGCTCCGCGGACACCATCGCGGAGAAGCTCGGCATGGCGCGCGATGCACCGGAGCGCATCGAAGCGGGTCTCTTGCACGCGCTGCAGACGGCCAACGAGGACGGCCACATGCATCTGCCCGACGACGAGCTGGTGGCTGCGGCGGCAGAGCTGCTCGGCATCGCGACGGATCTCATCGCGCCGCGGCTCGGTGCGCTCGCGCTCGCCGGTCGCGTGATCCGCGAGTCGCTCGGGGACCGCGGCGCGTGCACGGAGCTCGTCGATGCGTACGAGGCGGAAGCGCAGGCCGCGGCGCTGCTCGCGGAGATCGCGAAGACGCCGGCGCGCGGCATGGCGCTCGATGTTCACGCGGCGATCCACGCGTTCGAGGCGGTCACCGGCGTCACGCTCGCCGCGCAGCAACGCAAGGCCGTCGAGGCGGCCCTGCTCGACAAGGTCGTCGTGATCACCGGCGGACCGGGCGTCGGCAAGACGACGATCGTGAAGGCGATCGTGCACCTCGCGAAGCTGACGCACCGCAGAGTCTCGCTCGCGGCTCCGACCGGACGCGCGGCGAAGCGGCTGCAGGAAGCCACGGCGCACGAGGCCACCACGATCCATCGCTTGCTCGAGTACCAGCCGCAGGCGGGTGGCTTCACGAAGAACAAGGAGAAGCCGCTCGACGCGGACATGGTGATCATCGACGAGTCCTCGATGGTGGACGCGCGCCTGTTCAAGTCGCTGCTGTCGGCGATGCGCGCCGGGTCGCAGCTGTGCCTCGTCGGCGATATCGATCAGCTGCCGTCCGTGGGCGCAGGCGCGGTGCTCGGCGACACGATCGGGTCCGGCGCGGCGACGGTGATCCGGTTGACCGAGATCTTCCGGCAAGCGGCCGAGTCGAAGATCGTCGTGTCCGCTCACCGCATCAACAGCGGTGAGATGCCGGAGCTGGAGACGCCGGCGGGCACCACCACGTCGGACTTCTACTTCATCTCGCGCGACGATCCGGATGCCGCGCGCGAGACGATCGTCGATCTCGTCGCGAACCGGATCCCGTCGCGGTTCGGCTTCGATCCGGTGACGCAGGTGCAGGTCCTCGTGCCGATGCACCGCGGCGAGCTCGGCACGAGCGCGCTCAACCACGCGCTGCAGGCAAAGCTCAACCCGGCGGGCGGCAAGGCCGAGCTCGTGCGCGGCGAGCGCGTGTTTCGCGCGGGCGACAAGGTGATGCAGCTGCGCAACGACTACGAGCGCAACGTGTTCAACGGCGACATCGGCGTCATCGCCCGCATCAACACCGAGGATAACAAGCTGCTCGTCGACTTCGATCGCGAGGAGCTCGTGGTGTACGAGCGCGGAGAGCTCGATCAGCTCGTCCACGCGTACGCGGTCAGCGTGCACAAGAGTCAGGGCTCGGAGTACCCGGCCGTCGTGATCCCGCTCGTGACCCAGCACTACATGATGTTGCAGCGCTCGCTCCTCTATACCGGCGTGACGCGTGGCAAGAAGCTCGTCGTCCTCGTCGGGAGCAAGCGCGCTGTCGGGCTCGCGGTGAAGAACGCCGACGCGAAGCGGCGCTACACGTGGTTTGCCGAGCGCGTCCGCGCCGCCATGTCATGATCGCGCGATGCTGCTGCCGCTGATCGGCCTCGTCGTGCTCGCCAAGATCCCCGCGTGGGATGCAGCGCCGATCGGCGGCCGGCTGGTCGTCATCGACGACACGTTCCTCACCGTGTCGGGCTTCGACGCAGCGACGGGAACGAAGTCGTGGACGTCGAAGGTGATCCAAGAGGCGAAGGGTCGGCACACGCTGCACACGAGTGGCGGCGACGTGCTCGCGTGGTTTGGCGAGACGCTGTCATCGATCGCACCGTCGACGGGCAAGGTCCGCGCGCTCGGCACGCGTGGCTTTAACGGCGTGGAGTGGCGCGACGGCGGTTGCTGGCTCGATCTCGCCGAGGGCGCCGCGGCGCAGCGCTGCCAGTGCAGCTTTCAGGTCTTCGATCCTGCGACCAACAAGGACCTCGGACCGCGCTATCAGAAGACGTACATCGCGTATCACGAGTCCGACGAGAACGGGACTCCGTCCCGCTCGGCGGGCTGCTGGGGGATGTCGGAGCAGCTGTTTGGCAAGGCGGGCAACCTCGCGCTCGTCAGCGCCGAGGACGCCGGACAGAAGCCGCGCAAAGGCAACGTACGTGGCGACAGGATCACCGCCGCGATCGATCTGACAACGGGCACCGAAGTGTGGCGCCTGAAACAAGGCTCGCAGTTCGGCGGTCACTCGCCCGACGGCAAGACGTGTTGGTTCTATGGATTCACCGAGGCGATCCTCGCCGTGGACTGCGCGACCGGGACCAAGCGCTGGAGCGGGACAGCGCTGCCCTCGCACGGTCGCCACATCGTGACGCCCGTGCCGGGTGGCCGGCTCTTGGACCTGCGCATGCCCGCGCCGGGGCCAGGCATCGCCGAGCTGTACGACGAGCGCACCGGCAGATCGCGATGGATCGCGAAGCTCCCATCGGGTGCGTTCGCGTGGGTCCGTGGAACGACCCCGGCCACCGTGGTCGACGACGCGACCTCGCTCGTGATCCTCGATCCCGCCACGGGCCGCGCGATCGCGACGGTGTCCCTCGCGAAGGGCGCGAGCTTCCAGCTCGACGGGCGAGGTGGCTTTGTGGTGCATGACAAGCACGACATGATCGCCTACGACGCGAGCGGCACCGAAACCGCGCGGGCCCGGCTCTCGGCGACGAGCGTCACGTTCGGTGAAACCCTGATCGCCGTTGCCCTCGACACCGAGCTCGTCGTGCTGGACCGCGGCACGCTTCGCGAGCGTGGGCGCCTCCCCGGCGCGTTCAGCGTCGTCCATGTCGAGGGTGGCCTCGGCAAGGACCGCCTCGCGGCGTACGCCTACGACGGCAAGACCATCGGAACCGTCACGCTCCTATCCGTTCGGTAACCGAACCGCCATGCCGCAAATTGCGGCGGCAGAGCGTCTTTCGTGAGGGCGACGAAAGCGCGATTGAGGATGATCGGTGCAGATGTGACTCTCGATCTCGTGAAGGTGTTGGTCGTGGACGACTATCAGTCCATCGCGAATGGACTGTGTCGACAGCTCCGAACGCGAGGTCACGACGCGCGCGCGGTGTTCTCGGGAGGCGCCGCGCTGACCGAAGCGGCGACGTTCGAGCCCCACGTCGTCCTGCTCGACATGGTGCTCCCCGACATGACGGGCTACGAGGTCGCGAAGCAGCTGCGCCTGCGCTCGACCGCGCCGCTGTACATCGCCGGGATGTCGTCGAGGAGCATGGTGCCCGACGAGAACTTCGACGAGCAGACCAGCAAGCCGTTCGGGCTCGCCCGCCTCGCGGAGATCCTGCGGGCCGCATCCAAGCGCCCGCGCGGTCCGTAACCGGACTATCATGCGGAGATGCGACTCGCATGGATGGGTGTCGGGCTGCTACTCGGAGCGTGTGGAGATGACGGCGGGGCGCCCTCCGATGCGACGTACCCGAGTGACATCAAGACCGACGACGCACCCATCGACGCTGCGCCGCAACTCTCGCTCACGAGCACTGCCTATGCAGACGGTGCGGCGATTCCGCTCGATCACGTTTGCACCGAGCGCGGAGGCACCAATCGATCGCCGCCTCTCGCGTGGAGCGATGTCCCCGCCGGGACGATGAGCTTCGCGATCGTGTTTACCGATCTGAACAACGGGCTCGTGCACTCGGCGATCTATGACATTCCAGGCACGCTGCGATCGATCCCCGGCGACGTCGAGAAGCTCTACGCGCCGCCGTCCGTGCCGGGCGCGCATCAGGTGCGTGCGTGGACCAACGTGCGTGGCTACGAGGGGCCGTGCCCGAACCAGCCCTCGATGTACGAGCACAAGATCTACGCGCTCGCGACCGAGACGGTTCCGGACGCGACGATGGACACGATGCGACCACAGCTCGTGGCCGAGCTCGAGACAAACAACCTCGGCACGGGAGCACTCGTCGGGACATTCGCGCCCTGACTCGTGTCCACTGTCCGTGGGAGTCAGGTCTGGGCGATGGGAAGCGTGATGGTGACGGTCGTGCCTTCGCCGCGCTTGCTCGCGATGGCGAAGCGACCACCAACGTTACCCACGAGTCGCTGACACTGCGCGATACCGAGGCCCGTGCCTTCCTCTCGCGTGGTGAAGAAGGGCGTGCCGACCTTGGCCAGCGTCTCCGCATCCATGCCGATACCGCTGTCGGAGATGGACAGCTCGACCACCTGCGGTGATGTGCGCGACGAGATCTGAACCGTGCCGTTGGGCACGCCGCGCGCCGCCACGGCCTGCGCGGCATTGGCGACGACGTTGATCAGCACCTGCATCAGCTCGGTTTGATTCATGCCCACGTTGGGCAGCTTGCTCCCCCCCGTGTACGTGATGGTGGCGCGCGCCTTCATCGCCACTTCCTGACACACCGCCATCGCGTGCTTGATGATCGGTAGCGGATCGATGGAAGGCTTCGTGTCCTTGCGCGCCGCGCGCGGCCGGCCGAGATCGCGCAGGCCGCTGATCATCTCGCTGAGGTGCAAGGTCGAATGCTTGAGATCCGTGACGACACCGTCCAGATCTCCGAGGATCGCGGTCGTCCGATGCTTCACGTCGTCGGGAAGTGACGAGTCTTCGATCAGCTTGATGATGATCGCCGCGTCCTTGGCTAGCTCGCCGACGTGCTCGATGTTCACGAGCTGCGACATCAGCGGCTGGCGAAGATCGTGGACCAAGAGGCCCGCGATGCTGCCGAGCGTGGCGAGTCGCTCTGTCTCCATCAATCGATGTTGGAGCGCCTGCGAGTCCTTGCCGAACGCCCACGCTTCACACGCCCAGCGCAGCACCTGCACGAGCTCGGGGCGCTCGAACGGCTTGATGATGTAGCGAGCGACGAGGCCTTCGTTGATCGCGCGCAGGATCGGACCGATGTCCTGGTGCGCCGTCATCACCATGCGGATGGTGGAGGGCCATCGCTCTTTCACGATGCGCAGCAGCTGATCGCCCTCCATCCCGGGCATGCGCATATCCGTCACGAGCACGGCGACCTCGCGCTGCTCGAACGCGGCGATGGCTTTCTCGCCGCTGTCGAGCACCGCGATGTTGAAGTCCGACTTCAACGAGTGCTCGAGGACGATGCGGTTGGCGCGCTCGTCGTCCACGTACAGCACCAACGGTCGTGTGTCTTCAGTGGTCATTCAGTGGAACTGTGCGTAGGAACGTTGCCTAGGAACTTGAGATCGAGCATCACCCAACACGCGCCGCCGAGTCCACTGGGGTGTGGCGGGGCAACTGTACGACGAAGACCGAGGTCGTGCCGCGATCCTGGACGTCCAGCGTACCGCCGTGACGGATCATGATCTCGCGCGACACCGGCAGCCCCAGCCCGGTCCCGACGCCCTGCGCTTTCGTCGTGAAAAACGGCTCGAAGATTTTGCTTCGCATCCCGGCAGGCACGCCGGGACCGCTGTCGCCCACGATGATCGAGACCTGCTCGTCTGTTTCGGCGATCGACACCTGGATCCAGCCGCCCTTGCCTGCGGCGTGCGCACCGTTCTCCAGCAAGTTCGTGAACACCTGCGCGAGCAATGGAGGCGCACATCGCACGCGGAGGCTGCGCGGGACGTCGATTCGCAGCTCCACGCCCTCCAGAGCCGGCCGGCAGATGGAGATGGCGCGGTCGATGACCTCCCGAATGCTCGCGTCGCGGAGCTGGAGGTTTGTCTCGTGGTCGCGGAAACCGAGCAGCTGCTTCGACAGCGTGTTGATCTGCGCCGCGCACTCGCCCATGACCTCGATGAGCTCGCCGATCGGTTCCCCCGGCTTCATGAGCTCGGCAGGCATCAGCATCTTGAGCGGCTCGATCGCGTTGACCACGCCGTTCGCCGGGTTGCGGAGCTCGTGCGCGAGGCCCGACGTGAGCACGCTCAGCGTCGACAGCTGCTCCGCGCGATGTAGCTTGACCGCGAGATCGCGGTGGCGGAACTGCGAGCGAACGCGCGCGCGCAACTCGGTCGGATCGAAGGGCTTGGTCACGTAGTCCACGGCGCCTGCGTCGAAGCCGGCCACGCGCGTGCCGAGATCGAGCACCGCGGACAAGATGATGATCGGCGCGAGGCGATCGTTCATCACTTCGCGGAACCGCTTGGACAGCTCGATGCCGTCCATGATCGGCATGTCGATGTCCGTGATCAGCAGATTGGGTTGGTGCTGCTTCGCGAGCTCGAGCGCCGATGCGCCGTCGTTGGCGACACGCACGATGTACTCGTCGGAGAGCAGCTCCGCGATCATGTTCGCGAGGCGGGGATCATCCTCGGCGACGAGGATCGTGCCCTTCGCGACCTCGTCCGGCGCAGCGATCGCGAGCGTAGGCTGCTGGACCTTGGGCTTCGCGTGCTCGACGAGGCGCAGGATCGGCCCGGTTGTTGTTTGTGTCAGCACGACGGATGCCGGCAGGCGAACGCGCATCTCGGTGCCACCGCCCGGGCGGGCGACCGCTTGGACGGTGCCACCGTGCTGCTCTACGAGCTGCTTCACGAGCGACAGCCCGATGCCCGTGCCGGTGATCTTGCGATGCTCGCCTTCCGCGCGCTCGAAGCGACCGAACAGCCGCTTCATGAGGTCATCGCTGATGCCCTTGCCGTTATCGAGCACCGAGATGCGGATCCCGTCCTCTTCGACGAGCTCTATCTCGACGGAGCCGCCGCGCGGCGTGTACTTCACCGCGTTCGACACGAGGTTCGTCAGCACGCGCTCGATCGCCGTGGGATCGACCTTTGCGGTCACCGGCCGCGGAACGCGCGCGGAGATGGTCAAGCCCGCTTCTTCCGCGGCGGGCGTCCACGCCGAGATGAGGCTCGAGACCAACGCGCTCAGGTTCGTCGCCTCCGGCGAGAGCGCGAGCTTGCCCTCCTGACCCGCGGCGAGGAGCAGCAACTCGTCGACGAGCCTCAGCAGCTTGCGCGCGGAATCGTGAATGGAGCCGAGCGCGGCTTGTGCGCGCGCGTCCATCTTGTCCTTGGCCCGCTTCTCGATATCGCCGACAGCGAGCAAGACGATCGACAGCGGCGTGCGGATCTCGTGGCTGACGTTGCCGAAGAACTTCTCTCGCGCGCTCTGTGCTTCGCGCAGCTCGCGCGTACGCTCGTCCACCAGCTTCTCCAAGCCCGTGCGATACACCGCGTTCTCGAGCGCGATGGCGAGCGAGGGCGTGACGAACTCGAGGAGAGCTTCACGCTCCGCCGCCTCGGCACCTGTCGCCGGCGTCACGGACAGAGAGCCGACCTTCTCGCCACCGCGTCCTTCGAGCGCGCGAACGATGATCGGCTGCGCCGACTTGGTGCCGTGCTCGGCGGTGCCGTCGTAGCTCACCGCGGAGACCTCGGCCCAGGTGAAGCCACCCTCGACGACGAGCGCTCTGGCGACCGTCGCGAGCATCTGGTCGACGTTCACATCGCGCTGGACGATCTCGTTGATGGAGTGTGCTGTTCGAAGCTGCGCCGCCTGACGGTCGAGCTTCATCTGCGCGCTCTCGAGCTCCTCGTAGCGCTCGAGCAAGCTCTCGTGAGCCGCCTTGAGCTCTTTCGCCGCGTCTCGCCGGAAGAACGGCTTGGTGAGGAACCGCCAGATCTTCGCGAAGAACGGGATCCCTTGCGGGACCTTGATGTGATAGCGCGCCCCGCGCGGAATGCGCGTGAGCGTGACCTGCGAGCGCGGCAGGCCGAGGAGCTTGGGCAGCTCCTCCATGTTGCCCTTGGAGATCAGAAAGAAGTCCCAGACGATCTCGAGACCTTCCTTCACCTCGAGATCCATCTCGATCTCGTTGGGGGCCGGCTCTCGGTGCGTCGGCATGATGCACGTGAACATCTGGTTTCCGACGCCATCGCGGGGCTTGTTCATCCAGCGATAGAAGTCCATCGCCGAGAACATCAGACGCGCGATCACGAACGCGAACTTGAGGCCGGGGGAGCGCATGTACTCGCGACCGAGCTCGATGTACTCCTCGTCGGTGAAGTGCGTGCGGACGTTGCGCATGATCACGACGTAGTCGGCCCAGTCGATGCGCGCCTTCTTGTCGAGCAGCTTGTTGGCGGGCACCGTCGAGCCCACCACGATCTGCTCCAACGCGATGCCCTTCCGTTCGAGTGGACGGAAGAGGATCGGGAACACCTTGCACGAGACTTCGTTCATCGACCCCACTCGATCACGGTCGCGCCGTAGGTCATCCCTGTTCCTCCCCCGAACAACAGCACCTGGTCTCCTCGAGACACGAGTTGGCTGTCCGTTGCGGCGCGGAGCTGAAGAGGGATGATGGACGAGAACAGATATCCGGTGGTCGGAAATGTATCGATCGTCGCGGCGTGCTCGAGCCCGCATGCCGTTTGCGCGATGCGACGCAGCCATGCTGTGCCCTGGTGGATACAGAAGAGCCGAACATCCGCTGCATGAAGACTCGACCGTTCCAGGACGGCATCGACACTCAGTTTGCAAAGATCGACCGTTTGCAGAAGAACGTCGCGCAACCCCACGGGATCGCTGACGTGAATCGTGGAACGGCCCTCGAACCACTGCCCGCCTGGGACCCCCGCGACGACCGTGTTGGGGTAGCGGCCATCGGTGTAGTGAATGGACGAGCGGATGCCGCGAGTGCTCACGTTGCCTATTAGTACCGCCGTTGCTCCGTCGCCGAAGTACGGCGCGTCGGGATCGTCGGCGTCGATCATGCGCGTCGCCGCCGAGGACTGCACGAGGAGCGCCGTTCGTGCGCGGCCCGAGGCGATCATCGCGTGGGCGATCTCGAGCTGTGACAGGAACGAGTACGCAGCGGACTCCACCTGCAGTGCGAAGCACTCGGGACGCAGTCCGAGCGCGTGGTGGAGCTTGGCTGCGGAGTTCGTGAGCCAGAACTGCGGCGCTACGGTGTGCGTGAGGAGGAGATCGATCTCGTCGATGGAGATGTTGGCGCGCGTGATCGCATCGCGAGCCGCGATCGCCTCGATGTCCGTCGACGACGCGTCTCGGGAGATCACGTGGCGGAGGGAGCTGCCTTGAAACGGATCCGGTGCCTGCGCCCGCATCGCCGCGAGGATCTGTCGCCCCGTCTCCGAGACGTCGTGCGCCAGTGGCGGTGGTTGTCGTCTCCGAGCGCTCCACCCGGCGACCACCTCGGCATTCCACCAGGAGTTACTGCGGACGTCGCTGGGGAGGTGAACGCCGATGTCTAGGATGCCGATGCTCATGGTACTCGGCGGCAAGGTTGGTCGATCACCCGAGGGACCGCAACCGCTCCATCGAGCGTTATGGCTTCGACGCCTCGATCAGCGCGTACCCATTGGCGGTGGGAATCGTGCGGACGTGTTCGAAGCCCGCGTCGCGCAAGATCGCGTGCAGCTCGCTCTCGCTGCGCTGACGGCCCTCGGTGACGAACACCATGATCATCGAGTACGCGATGGCGCCGGGCGGCCCGTCCTTGGTCTCCGCGAGCGGCATCTCGTGGAGCAGGATCTTTCCGCCGCTCGTGAGAGCGTCGAACGCCCGCGACGTGAGGAGGCGGCACCGTGCATCGTTCCAGTCGTGGAAGATGTCCGCCATGAAGATGCAGTCGTGCCCTGTCGGCCACGCGTCGGTGAACATGTTGGCCGCGACGGTCTCCACGCGTTCGCCGACGCCGTGACCGGTCGCGTACTCGCGCGTCACGGGACAGACCGGCGGGAGGTCGAGCACGGTGCAGCGTGCAGTGGGATCGTGGATCGTGGTCGCGATCGAGTAGCTCCCCGAACCGCCGGCCACGTCGAGCATGCGAACGCCGCGTGGAAGCACGAACCGCGGCACGACGCGCATCGCGAGCGCGAACGAGTGCGCGTGCATCGCGTGCGTGAAGCGGACGAGCACCTCCGGCGGCGGCAACGGCGCCTGCCACAGATCGGTCAGCGGTGCGTCCGCCTGCGCCTTTCCGGCGCGCAGCGATGCGATCAGCTTGCGGCAATCGATCGGGTTCTCGCGAATGCGTTGCAACATGCCGCCCCAGAAGAACGGGCTGTCTGGCAACAGGTAGGTTCGCGCCACGTCCGTCAGCGAGAAGCGCCCTTTGTCGAGGGCGAGGAACTGCAGCGACGCCATCACACCGGCGATGGTCTCGGTCGCTCGCACCTCGATGTCGAGGCGAGCGGCGAGGGTGTCTACGTCGAGAGCAGCGTCGCGCAGCGCGGTGAACAGCCCGAGCTCGTGTGCGACGACGAGGGTCGGTGCGTGAAACGCAGCCATCCACACCGCCCAGATGCTCTCGTCGCCGACGGATGGAGGAGGGAGGGTGGTCATGCTCGGCACCTGAAGGTGATCGGTTGATGATGAACGCTGCGGATGAAGTTCGTCCGCGAGGTCGCGAGCGGCGCAGAGGGCTCGATGCGCTCGATCCGCGCGAGCACCTCGCGAAACACCGCGAGGCTCTCCATGCGAGCGAGCGGCGCGCCCAGACAGAAGTGCGTTCCATGTCCGAACGCGAGGTGATGATTTGGCGTTCGCTGGATGTCGAAGCGATCCGGATCGGGGAAGACGTCCTCGTCGCGGTTCGCCGACGGGAAGAACACCACGACCTTTGCCCCACTCTCGATGTTCGTGCCGGCGAGCTCGGTGTCCATGGTCGCCGTGCGGCGGAACTGGATCACCGCGGGCTCGTAGCGCAGCATCTCTTCGATGCTCGCGGGAAGGAGTGACAGATCGCTCTGCACGCGTGCGAGCGACGCGGGATGTCGCACGAGCAGGTCGAGCCCGTAGCACAACAGCGAGCGCGTGGTGTCGGCGCCGGCGTTGAACAGGAGCATGAAGAACGCTTGGAACTCACCGGCGGTGAGCTTGCGTCCATCGATCTCTGCCGCGAGCAGATCGCTCGCGAGATCCTCGCTCGGTTCGCTCGTGCGACGAGCCGCGAGCTCCGCAGCGTACGCGCGCATCTCGCCTGCCGCGAGCATGCCGTCCTTCATCGCCTCCGCGCGATCTGCGATGGTGCTGCCGAACATGCGTCCGGTGAGTGCGTAGAGGCGAGCGCGATCGTCGACGGGGACGCCGAGGATCTCGCAGATCACGAACAGCGGCATCTTGCCGGCGACGTCGACGGCGAAGTCGCACGCATCTCGCTCGACGATCTGGTCGACGAGCTGCGTCGCGTACGCGGCGATCCGTTGCTCGAGGAGGGTGATGCGCTTCGGGCTGAACACGTGGTTCGTGAGCTTGCGCAGCTTCGTGTGGTCCGGCGGATCGCGGTTGAGCATGTTCTCGCGCAGCTTCGCGAGGAACTCCGGCGGCGGATCCTCGAGGAGCGCGCTGCCGCGATGCGAGGAGAACGTCGATGGATTCTTCAGGACCGTGAGGATATCCGCGTGTCGCGTCACCGCCCAGAACCCGGGGCCGTTCGGCTCGGGATTCCACGAGACGGGCGCCGTGCGCCGCAGCTCGCGGAAAACGTCGTGCGGGATCCCGTTCGTATAGGTGTCCGGGCTACCGAGATCGATCACGACAGCCTCAGTTGGGCAGGCGCATGAAAGACTTCGGCGGAATCCCGAAGGCGTTGATGTTTGGCTGTGCCTTCATGGCAGCGACGCGGTCGATTTTCGGCATGTGGATCATGCCGTCGATCGCGACATCGATGACCACGGGACCGGTCGCGTGCGCGACGAGCTCGTACGCTTCGTCCAGCTGGGCGAGCGTCTCGACGCGCATCGTCTTCGCACCGAGGCCCTCGGCCACGAGGCACACGTTCAGCGGGTTCGTCGCGAAGTCCGGGTGACGGCCGTAGATGGTCTTGTGACCGTCCTCGACCATGCCGAGCTTCTCGTCGTTGAAGACGAACACGCGGATCGGCAAGCGCTCTTGCACGGCCGTCGCGATCTCGAACGCGTTCATCGCGAAGCAACCATCGCCGACGATCGCGCAGACCTTGCGTTCCGGGTGAGCGAGCTGCGCGCCGATCGCTGCGCCGATCGATTGGCCCATCGAGCCGAGACCGGTCATCACGAGGTAACCGTCGGACTGATCGATCCGCAGGTAGTGCGTGGCGAACATGAAGTGCTCGCCGGAGTCGACGGTGTAGATCGTGTCGCCGGGCAACATCGACTGCAGCTTCTCGATCGCTTCACGCGAGCCGATGCGATCCGGGAGCGTCGATGCTGGGACCTCGTGGCGAATGACGCCCGTCGAGAGGTTCGGCACGGCGCCCTCGACAGTACGCTCGCCGAGCCGGTCCGCGAGCGAGCCGAGGAAGTCGGCGGCTGACGCGACGACGGCGTGCGTGGGCGAGTAGCTCTTGCCGACTTGCCGCGCGTCGATGTCGACGTGAACAAACGTGGCCGTCTGCAGGAGCGGCGTGAAGCCGTCGGTGGAGAGATCACCGAGGCTCGTGCCGATCGCGACCAGGACGTCGCAGCCGCGGCGGAGATACTCGCGCGTCGACGGGTGACCGCCGAGACCGAGCACGCCGAGCGAGAGGGGATGACTCTCGGGAAACACGCCCTTGCCCTTCGGCGTCGTGGCCACCGGACAGCCGAGGCGCTCGGCGACGGTGATCAGACGCTCGGGCGCGCCGTGTCCGCGAACGCCAGAGCCCACGAGGATCAGCGGACGCTGGGCATTACGGAGCAGCTCGCGAACTTCGTCGATCTGCTCCGGCGCGACGAGGCCGGTCATCGAGACCGAGCCGGCGATACGCGGAGGAGCGACCTGCGCGGTCGTGACATCGACGGGCAGCGTCATCATCACGGGACCGCGGCGCCCCGACATCGCGGTGGCGATCGCGCGGCGAAGCAGGTGGGGAAGAGCGCTCGGACGCGGAACCTCGACGGAGAGCTTGGTCACGTGGCGCGCCATCTCGACGATCTGCAGGCCGTGCGACGAGCCGTCTTGCAGCACGCCCTTGCCATGCGCGGCGCGCGGCACTTCACCGACGAGCAGGAGCACCGGAACGCCATCGCACCACGCGGTGCCGAGGCCGGTCATCGAGTTGAGAACGCCGGGGCCCGACGTGACGGCGACGACAGCGAGGCGGCCGGTCGCGCGTGCGTGAGCAGCGGCGGCGAACATCGCGCCCGCTTCGTGACGCGTGGTGACCGAGCGGATCGAGCTGTCGATCAGCGCGTCGTGGATCGGCGAGATGGCTCCGCCGGGGATGCCAAAGACGACGTCGACGCCGGCTTCCTCGAGCATCTTCACCACCAGATCCGCTCCACGGACCGTGGGCGTGCTGCTCGCGTCGGCCATCGGCGGTGGCAGGGTACCCGCCGCGATCCGCGCCGTGGGCGGGGGGACCACTTGTTTGTCGAGAGAGAACAGCGAGACAAGATCGAGCGGCTTGGGCAGCGAGAACGTCGCGCCGGCGGCGCGTGCGCTCGCGTCGATCTCCTCGGTGAAGTTCGACGAGGTCATGACGACCTGGATCTCGCGCGTCGCCGGATTCGCTTTGATGCGACGGCAGGCTTCGAGACCGTCGAGACCAGGCATGTACACGTCGAGGATCACGACGTCTGGCTTGGACGCACCGATCGCGAGCATCGCGTCGATCGCGTTGTCCGCGGTGCGGAGCTCGACATGCTTGAAGCGACGGAGCGTGCGTTCGATCGCGCGAAGCTGCAACGAATCGTCATCGACGACGAGTACGCGCAACGGGTGAGCCTCTGTTCGTTCGGCTCCCTGGGTGTGGGACGGAACGAGAGGGGGTACTGCGGACATGAGGCCTGCCTTATACAGCCGCGAACGGCATCACGTCGAAGACTGTCTTCGGCGGTGTGTCGTGGCAGCGCGTGTATCGGCCACCCGCTACCGGATTTGTAGGGGCATCGGCTATTCCGTGCGTGCGGCTATGCGCCTACGTACGGCAGCTCGCAGTTCATCGAGATCACAGGGTTTTTCGAAGCACAGGTTCGTGATGCGCTCCAAAAACTGCTGAGACGCTGGGCTGAACGCGCCGCCGGTCATGAAAATCATCTGGTCGGCGACCTCGGGGGACAGCTCGCGGAGGGCGGCGTGGAGCTCGGCCCCGGTCAGGTCCGGCATCATCAGGTCGCAGAGGATCACGTCGAACCGGTCGCCCTTGGCGAGTCGCTCGAGTGCGACCTGCCCGTCATTGATCACCGTGACGTCGTGTTCTGCGGCGAACAGCCGACGAAGCGAGCTGGTGAACAGCACGTCGTCGTCGACGAGCAGCAAGGTTCCTCGCCGCGGCGAGACGGCCTTCATCGTGTTGCTGGGCGTTCGCCTGCGCGGAGACTCCGTCGACGGAGGCAACGCAATAATGAAGGTCGTGCCGCGACCCACGTCCGTGCGGAACGTGATGTCGCCGCCGAGCGCGCGTACGGTTCCGTGACAGATCGAGAGGCCGAGGCCCGTGCCGCGACCTACGCCCTTCGTGGTGAAGAACGGGTCGAAGATGCGCGCCTGCACGTCGCGCGGGATGCCCGAGCCCGTGTCGTGCACCTCGATGATCGCCCAGCCCGCGTCGTCGGTCTTGGTGACGACCTTCACCTCGTGGCTGTTCGCGTCGCCCTCCGCGACCGCCTCGGCCGCGTTGGTGAGCAAGTTCAAGAACACGTGACCCAGGCGCGCGGAGTTGGCGAGCACCGTGGGCACGGCGCCGATCTGCTTGGTGAGGCGCGCGCGATGACGGATCTCGTTGCTCGCGAGCCCGATCGCGAGCTCGAGGATGTGGATGACGTCGACCGGCTGGCGAGAGTCGTCGTCCACGCGCGAGAACGCCGACAGCCCCTTCACGATCGTGCGAATGCGATCCACGGCGTGTCGTGCATCGCGGGTCTCGGAATCGCCACTCGCCTCGGCGATCATCTCGAGGCTCGCGGAGATCGTCGCGAGCGGGTTGTTGATCTCGTGCGCGACACCGCCCGCGAGCGTACCGACGGAGATCATGCGATCGGAGAACACGAGGCGCGCCTGCAGCTCCTTGGTCTCCGTGATGTCGTGCGCGATCCCGACGATCATCTCGAGCTCGTTGTTCGCGTCGAAGAGTGGACGGAGGCGCGCGTGGATCGTGCGGATCTCGCCGGTCGCGCGCACCACGCGGTACTCGCAGGTGCTCGGCGACGGCTCGCGTCGACCTCGCGTGAAGTACGCCTTGACCGAGGTCAGGTCGTCGGGATGGACATGCTCGAGCAACCGCTCGAACGACGGCTCGAACGCGCTCGGAGCGTGTCCCAAGATCTGGAACAGCTCGTCGGACCAGAACACCTCGTGCGTCTTGATGTTCCACTCCCAGATGCCGACGTGAACCAACGCCTGCAGCTCCGCGAGCAGTCGAGCGTTCTGTACCGCGCGATCGACTTCGCCCACCGGTTTCGTTGTCCGCTATTCAGGCAGGCAATGCAACCGAAGAACGCTCGACGTCATCGAGCAGCTCGATCAGGCGATGCACGCCCGCTTCCGGAAACGCGTTGTAGATGCTGGCACGCAAGCCACCGACGCTGCGATGCCCGCGCAATCCCGACAGTCCGCGCTCCTCGGCGAGCGAGAGCATCCGCTCCTCGATCTCCTTGGTCGCACCGCGGAACGTGACGTTCATCGTCGAGCGACTGTCGGCGCGCGCATGACCGCGCCACACCTTGCTCTGATCGAGGAAGTCATAGAGGAGTGCGGCCTTGTGCGCGTTGCGCACGGCCATCTCCGCGAGCCCGCCTCGTGCGCGGATCCACGCGACGACTTCGCCGATCATGTAGATCCCGAACGTGTTGGGCGTGTTGTGTAACGAGCGTTCCGTCACGTACGTCTGGTATCGCGCGAGAGGCGAGAGCTCCCGCACCGGGGACACGAAGTCCTTGCGTGCGATCACGAGGCTGATCCCCGAGGGGCCGAGGTTCTTCTGCGCGCCGGCGTAGATCAGCGCGTGGTTCTCGAGCACGAGCGGCCGACTGAAAATATCGCTCGAGGCGTCGCATACGAGCGGTGCAGGTGCGCTCGGCGGCGCAGCCCACTGCGTCCCGTAGATGGTCTCGTTGCTCGTGTAATGCACGTAGCGTGGAGACGCCGACCACGAGGGTGATGTGGGGGTCGCCACGTACTCGGGACCCGAGCTGCACGCGACGTGGACGGCGCCGAAGCGACGCGCTTCCTTGATCGCCTTGCCCGACCACACGCCGCTGTCGCAGTAGTCGGCGGTCTCGCCGCTGCCGAGAAGATTCTCCGGCACCATGGCGAAGTGGTGCGTGGCCCCCGCGGTGACGAACAGGATCGCGTAGTCGTCACCGATCCCGCCGACCTCGCGGATCACCGCTTCCGTGCGGTCGAGGACGCGCTCGAACTCTTTGCCGCGGTGGCTGTGCTCCAGGATGCCGATGCCTGAACCATCGAGATCCCAGAGCGCTTGCTGTGCGTTGCGCAAGACTTCCTCGGGCAGCGCTGCTGGCCCCGACGAGAAGTTGTATTTCCGCACCGTCACACCCGCAGCGTCACTTCGTGATGTCTTGCCAGTAGAAGACCGTGATCGCGATGCAGTGGAACGCCTCGTCAGAGGACTGCGTGACCACGATGTCGGTCACCTTCAAGTGCGAGTTGTGATTCATCCACGCCGACACCTTCTCGCCCAGCTGATCACGATCCGCCACCATCGTCGCCGAGAAAACTTTGACGCCGTTGAACTTCACATCTCGGCGGAGCGTCACCTGACCCGAGGTATTGGCTTGATTGGCGGACATCCCGCGAAACGTAGCACGGGGCCACGCTTTTCTACGAGCCGCAACACCGCCCGAAACTCAGTCGTCGTCGTCGAGCGCGCGGTCGAGGGCGTTCGCTAGCTTCTCTGCTTCTTGCGGCGACATCGACGTCGGTGTGAACGCCTTCTCCGCGTTCTCTACCAGGGCCAGCATGCGCGCCTGCTCGACGGAGAGGCCGGAGCCGTCCTGGGTGATCCACTCGTCGAGCTCTTCGGTCAGCCGCTTCTTGGCGACGCGATTCTCTTCGCCTCGCGGCGTGAGATCCGGCGCGGCCCCATGGCGGCGGTAGCTGATGGAACCGTACGCGTTGGCGAGATCGGTCCGGAACTGGCTCATGTTCTGGTAGCGCCGGTTCGGATCCTTCTGCATGGCCTTCAAGATCACGGCCTCGGCCATCTCGGTGATCTCGCGGTGCGGCGCGAACTCGCGCGGCGACGGAGGCGGCGTGTGGATGTGCATCGAGAGCACTTCGCTCGACTGCGGCGCCTCGAACGGCGGACGCCCGCACAGCATGTCGAACAGGATCACGCCGAGCGAGTACACGTCCGCGCGGTGATCGACATCTTCGCCGCGAGCTGCCTCGGGCGACATGTACTCGGGCGTTCCGAACACGGCGCCTTGCACCGTCTCCGCCATGAGCTCGTCCTGGATCAGCACCTTCGCGATGCCGAAGTCGAGCACCTTCACGAAGTCGTACGACTCCTCGCGCTCGGTGATCCACGACTGATCGGGAGCCATCCGCACGAGATCGCGTCGCCCGGGCTTCTTCAGCAGCATGATGTTGTCGGGCTTGAGATCGCGGTGGATCACGCCGACGGCGTGCGCTGCCTCGAGGGCGAGCGCGATCTGGTTCGCGACGTTGAGTGCGCGGTGCAGCTCGACGGCGCCTTCCTTCTCGATCAGATCCTCGAGGCTCTTTCCCTCGAGGTACTCCATGACGAAGTACACGGGACCATCGGCGAGGATGCCGAAGTCGGTGACGTCGACGATGTTCGCGTGGTTGATCGACGTGGCCGCGCGCGCTTCGCGCAAGAAGCGATGGATCGCTTCCTGGTACCGCGCGAACTGCGGGTGCAGCACTTTCACGGCGACCGCCTTCTTGATGTAGACGTGCTCGCCGCTATAGACGGTGCCCATACCGCCGCGACCGAGGATCTTGTCGAGTCGGTAGTTACCGATCGACGTGCCGAGACGCGCGATGTCTTCTTCCTCGACGAGCACAGCGGAGTCGTGAAGACAGAATCGCTCGCCGTCGGGAAAGCGCGTGAAACAGCGGGGGCAAACCTTGACGGGAATCGGAGTGCTCCGCGTTACTTTCCGAAACGCGACTGGGCGAACAGCGCGAGATATCGGTTCTCGATGGGGCTCTGGCCCTCGGGTGGCTTGACGTTCAGGAGCGTGAACTCGAGGCCCACGTCGAACTTCTGGCTTGGCGAGAACTGAACGCGACCGGTCACCGGAACCTGGAACGCGCCGGCCGTGGTGTCGAAGTCGATGACGCGCAGCTGCGCGAAGATGGTCACCGACAGCGGCGGGATCGGGTTGGTCGCGATTCCGATCGACGGAACGAGGTCGGGCGTCACCTTGTTGGGACGACCCGCGAACGTGGGCGGCTGGCCATTCGCGCCCGGCGTGACGATGACGTAGTCGTTCGCCACTTCGTTGAAGTCGATCGTCATCAGCGTCTGCAACGCGACGATCGCGATCTCGGGGCGGATCGCGTAGCGGAACGGGAAGCCGAGCTCGAGGGAGAACTTGGTACCGCCCGCGCTGAACTCCCCGTTGGGCTCGGCGGAGATCTCCGCGTCGGGGTTTCCGCACATGTTCATGTTGGGATCGTCGCCGTTGCTGCTGGGATTGCAGAACAGGCCGTACCCGGGAACCGCGTTGCGGTGGAGGTTCGCCGCGAGGCGAATGTCGATCATGTCGTAGAGCAGCGCGCCCTCGAAGCCGAAGTAGACGCCGAACTGCTTCAGGTTGTAGGCGCTCGTGAAGCCGCCCAACAACGTGACGTTGTCCTTCATGCCGTAGAGGCCTTCGACGCTCACGCCGGCGGACTTGAACGCGCCCTTCGCGCTGAGGTCCGTGCCGATCGAGACGCGAACCTGCCCGATCTTCTGCGTCATCGTGAGCGGACGGAGGGTCTCGCGGACCGGGTACGTCCTCATCGTGAAGAGGCCGCCGGCCGTTACCGGAGGCTGGTCTTCATCCGTTGTCTCTTCTTCCTCCTCACCTTCACCACCATCACCTTCGTCATCGCCGCTTTCCTCATCGTCATCCTGCGCGAAGACGACGCCGTCATCCGACGCGACATAACCCAGGCTGAGCAAGAGGATCAGCGCGATCCGATTCACGCGCGAGAGCGAAAGCATCACCACCTCGCGGAAATGCTACCGCAATCCCGTGGGCGATTCTCGAATCAAGGCTCCCATTTATGAGCCCGAAAACGCTGAAGGGCCCGTCGATGCGATCGACGAGCCCTCCTGCGTTTCAATCTAAGTTAGTGCAAGCGAGTGAAGAGCTCGTCACTGGCGACCCGAAGATCGCCAAAGCGACTTACTTCTTCTTGCCCTTCTTGCCGCCGGCCTTCTTCGCCGGAGCCTTCTTTGCCGGCTTCTTCGCGGCCGCCTTCTTGGGGGCCGGCTTCTTCGCCGCCTTCTTGGGCGCAGCCTTCGCGCTCTTCTTGCGCTTGCTGCCACCAACCTGGCGCTCCTTGCGAGCGACGTCGCCGTCGCCGTCGAGGTAGTAGAGGTACTTGCTGTAGTCCATCTCGACGCCAGCCGCGGCGACCTTGCTCGCCTTGCCCTTCGGCTGTCCCGGCTTCTTGCGCGGGGTCGCCCAGACGTCGCCGTTCTTGATGTAGTACATCAGATCGTTGTCACGCTTGATGCCAGTCTTCGCGATCTTCTCACCCATGTCTTGAAACCCTCCCTAGGGTTGTGGTTGCGAAAGCAACGTACAGCAGTCATCTGACGTCCGGTTGCGAATTCACGCAAAATCCTCGTCGGAAACGGGAGAGATCTCCGACGAGGAATGGGGTCCGGCGACGTGGGGCGAAATTCCTCGTCGAGAAAATCCTGTGGATAAGTCGTTTCTCGACGAGGATCGCGAATGATCTAAATCCTCGACGGGAAACGGAAATCCTCGTCGGGAGATCAGCGCTTGGTGCGCGCTTGCCGACGAGGTTTTTGATCGCGGACCGGCTCGCAGACGAGGACCTGGCTCTCGGCCGACCCGGTCAGCTCCCCCCAAAAAAAATCACCATACCGATCGACAACCCGGAACCCGGCGTGCGCTACGAGGGCTTCGAGCTCCGCGGGGAAGTACTTCCGCTGGGTCAGTTTGACGATCTTCGTCGGGCCTTTGCCGTCGGCCGGTTCGTAGTAGAGGCGGATGACGCAGATCTGGGTGACCGGATCGTAGTCGTGGTTCGTCGAGTACAGCATCGCGCGACCCGTCGTCGGATCCGTGAAGCGCGTCTTTGCCCAGCGCTTCGTCGGATCGCGGACGAGCCACTCGAGGTCGGGGAGCTGCACGTCGAAGGCGAACGCACCGCCTGGCTCGAGGTGCGCGGCCACGCGGCGCAGGCAGGCGTCGAGCTCGACGCGGGTATAGAGATGCTCGAGGACGTTGAACGCGGCGATCGCGAGGGAGAACGTGCCGGGCACCGCGAACGTGCAGAGGTCGCCCGGCTGGGTGCGGATCCGCGTTGCCACCGACGGTGCGAGCTTCTGGGCTCGCTGCTGGAGGCGCGCGAGCATCGGGGGCATCTGGTCGATGCCCAGCACGCGATGGCCATCGCGCGCGAGCGGGATCGTGACGCGCCCCGAGCCGGCGCCGAGCTCGAGGATCGAGCCGCCCGAGCCCAGCCGCTTCTTCGCGAGCTGACGATAGAAGGTCACGTCCGCGCGGCGACGGCGGTACTCGTAGTCGTAGAGCGCGGCGTCGGCGTAGTGCTCGCGCGAGCCGCTATCGACCAGCTCGGCGGCCAGCGCTTCCAGGTCCGTCTTGCGCCCCACTAGCGGCGGCGTCCACCGCGGCGGCGTCGCCGGCGCTTGCGCGGCTCGTCGTCGTCGCCGGCGTCGCCCTCGCGGCCTTCACCGGTGGCCACGGCGGACACGGTGGTCGGCTCGTGACCCGCCGCACGCTCGAGCAGCTCGAACAGCAGGACGGCGTCTTCGATCAAGTCACGTCCACCGGCGAGCTCGGCTTGGCCGCCGCGCTTCTTCGCGCTCTGCAGCTTTCGCTGGGCGAGCAGGAGGTAGCGCAGGCGCTCGCTGTCGCGGCGGGTGACGTGGAGCTGCACGATGATCGGCGCGCTGATCTCCTGCACCGCGGCGTGGAGGTCGGCTCCCTTGATCTCGTCGCCGCCGAAGATGAACGGCGCGAGCACCGCACCGAAGGCGACGGCGTTGGACGGGTCGCGCCCGTCGGCGATCGCCTGATCGATGCCCGCGAGCATGGTCCACGCGAGCTCGCGCCGGCGGACCAGCTCGGTACCGCTCGGCAGAAATGCGAGGCGCACCGGCGCCGGCGACGCGGGGCGGGCGATCGGCTCGTCGGCCCACACGCGATGCCACGCTTGCTCTTCCGGGT
>JAEYYV010000375.1 GCA_023428295.1 Pseudomonadota bacterium | reverse complement strand
CTCGAGGAGCACGCCACGATCGTCGGGCAGTCCGTGCAAGTCGCGCAGCTGATGGAACAGCGCGCGCGCGAGCAGACGCACGTGCTCGCCGTGCGTGGTGTCGTGATCGACGCGATTGGCAAACCCGCGCGCCGCGGTGAGCAGCGCTTTGTCGTGCGCACCCTCGGCGCGTATGCGTTGTTCTCGCGCAGTCTCTGCGAGCTCGAGCAGCACCGCCTCGCGCACGCCAACACCGGGGGCGACGAGCTTGGAGATGCCGAGCTGGCGCGCCGCCGTGGCAAACACCAGCGCCGCCACGCCCATCACCTCCGCGCGGTCGCGCTTCACACCGAACCTGGCCATGCGCTCGTCGACCGACGCGCCGACGATGCTCGGTAACGCCTTCTCGAGCGCGGCGAGCTCGAAGCTCGGCGTGTTCGGGTTTCCATCGCCGACGATCTTCGCGAGCGCATCCGCGTTGCCGCCGGTCGCCGCCGCGACGCCGTTGCCGTTCACGCCGCGCGTGATCGTGTGCATGAGCGTCGCGGTGTAACGGCGCACCATGCCGGCCTCGGTGTCCGCGATCGCGCCCTCGAGCCCGAACGTCTCGAGGAGGCGCACCGTGCCCACGGGGAGCGAGTACGCGCGCCACGCCGAGCCGCTTCGCAGGTTCACCTCGAGGCTGCCGCCGCCGAGGTCGAGGATCGCGCGCGGGGGCGATCCGGCCGCACCGAGCGTGTTCACCACCGCCTTGCGAACGAGGCGCGCTTCTTCCTCGCCCTCGATCACTTCGAGCTCGATGCCCGCCTCGTGATACAGGCGATGGAGCAGCACGTCGCGGTTGCTCGCGTTGCGCACGGCGCTGGTGGCGACCGCGCGATACATGGTCACGCCGTGGTGATCGAAGCGCTGGCGGAAGTGCACGAACGCCACGACCGCTTGATCGATGGTCTTCTCGTCGAGCTCGCCGCGCGTGAACGCACCGTGCCCCAGGCGCACCGCGACACGCTCGGCCTCGACGCGAACGAGGCCGCTCGGCCCGAGCTCTGCGATGACGACGCGGATGGCGTTCGAGCCCGCGTCGATCGCACCCAGACGGACGGGCGGTGACATCGCAGCGACCGTACCACGCTCGCGCGGCGGGTCCGGCCCGATCTCCGTCGAAGACGCTGCGCCGTTCTCGCGGCTACTTCTTCGGCCCCGGCATGCTCGGCGGACCGGCGGTCTCGGGGATCTTGATCTTGTCGGTCTTGGTCACGCCGGAGAGCACCTCGACCTTGATGCCGTCGGAGAGACCGAGCTTCACGTCGCGACGCACGAATGTCTGCGGCTTCGTCTCGACCTCGACGAACGGCGCCGAGTCTTTGAACTGCACGAGTGCTTCGCGGATCGCGAGCACCTGCTTCTTCTCGTCGAGGACGATGTCGGCGTTCGCGCTGTAGTTGGCGCGAATCAGGATGCCTTCCTTCTGCTTCACGGCCGCTTTGATCTCGAACTGGATCGCGCCGTCGACGACCTTGCCCTTGGGCGAGATGTACTCGAGCGAGCCGTCGAGCATCTCCTTCTCGAGCGCGCCCACCTTGATCTGCAGCTTCATGCCCTCGCGGATCTTCGCGACCTCGGCCTCGTCGACGCGCCCCTCGAAGATCATGTCATCCATATCCGCGACGACGGCGACCGTGGTCCCCGGGTTGAAGTTGTTCGCCTGGATCACCGAGAAGCCCACCTTGACCGGCACGTCGATGACCATGCCCGACGCCGTGGCGGTGACGACGAGCGTGGACGTCTTGCCCGAGCCGCGCGTCGCGCCCTCGCGTGCGATCTGGAGGTTGGACTGCGCGGTCGCGAGCTCCTGCTTGCGGAGCGCGAAGTCCGTGCGATAGCGCTGCAGCTCCGCGTCCGCGACGACGCCTTGCTTGAACAGCGCCTCGTTGCGATCGAGCTCGCGCTTCGCGTTGTCGAACGCGATCTGCGCGGTGCGCACGCCGGCCTCTGCTTGGTTGTTCTGGATCGCGTCGGGGATGATCGAGATCTTGCCGATGGGGTCGCCCTCCTTGATCCGCGCACCCGGCTCGACGTTTAGCTCGGTGAGCACGCCCGTGACCTTGGGCTTCACCTCGACCTCGCGGCGCGGAACGATCGATCCCGTCGCGACCGTCTTCTTCGTGATGTCGGCGATCTCGGCACCCTCGGTCGCGAACACGACCGGCGTGGCCTGCGACTTCTTGTACAGGAACAAGAACGAGAACCCGACGATGGCGATGAAAGCGACGGCGGCGAAGTACGTGAGTATGCGTTTCATAGAGGACCCTATTCGGCGCGCAACGCTTCGATCGGTTTGATCGAGGCCGCGTGAGCAGCAGGCATGATTCCGGCGAGGGCGCCGGCGACGGCGAGCACGGCCACGGCGACGAGCACCGTGCCGAGCGTGACGGTGGGCGGACCGAGCGGTGACTCGGGCATCGCGCTGAACGCGGCGTCCGCGGCGGCGATGAGCCCCACGCCCGCGCACACGCCTGCGAGACCCGCGATGATGGTGAGCACCATCGACTCCTTCATCACCATCGCGACGATGGACGACGGGCTCGCACCGAGCGCTTTGCGAACACCGATCTCCTTCGTGCGTTCCTTGACGGTGATCAGCATGATGTTCGACACGCCGATCACGCCGGCGAGCAGGGTGGCCACACCGACGGTCCACGACAGGATGTTGAGCGCGAGGAACACCGTGGCGAGCTTGCCGAACATGACGAACATGTTGAACGAGCCCATCGCGAGGTTGTCGTCGGGATTCACGCGGTGCTTGCGCGACAGCGCGTCGCGCACCTGGCGTTCGAGCTCGGGCCCGTCCGTGCCGGGCTTCGCCGTGAGCGCGAAGAAGCCGACGCGATCACCCATGTTGAACGCGCGTTTCATCGTGGTGAACGGAACGAACGCGGTGTTCGAGTCGCGCTCGCCTTGTTGCCCCGTGCGGAACGTTCGCGTGACGCCGATGACCTGGAAGTAGACGCCGCTGATCTTGACGTACTTGCCCATCGCGTCTTCGTCGCCGAACAGCTGCTCCTTGATCGCTTGGCCGATGACGACGACCTTGCGCGACTCCGCGATGTCGGCGTCGTTGATGAAGCGTCCCGCGAAGTACTGGAACGAGACGATCCGCGCGAGGGCAGGGTAGTCGCCCATCACGGTGAACTGGCCGCTCTTCGCGCCGTACACCATCGAGAAGTTGTTCATCCAGCCGCCGAGCTGGATGCGCGGGGCGACGTGCTCGGTGCCGGGGAGCTTCTTCAAGATCTCGATGTCGCCGGTGTCGAACTCGACCTCGCGGCCGAGCGGCAGGCCGTCGTACGGCAGCGTCGTCAGCTGCCCCCAGATGAACAGCATGTTCGTGGCGATGCCCTTCATCTGCTTCTGCGTTCCGGTCTGCATCGCGGAGCCAAACGCGAGCATCGCCATCAGCATGACGATTCCCCAGAACACGCCGAACGCCGTGAGGAACGTGCGGAGCTTGTTGCTGCGCAGCGTCGCCCAGATCTCCTTCCACTTATCCAGGTCGAACATCTATTGATCTCGCAGGGCGTGGATGGGGTTGACGCGTGCAGCGGCGCGCGCGGGGAAGTAGCCGGCAAACGCACCGGCGAGGACGAGGAACAGCGTCGCGCCGACGCCGGTGACGAAGCTGATGCGCGGCTGGTCGAGCATCTCGGTGTCGAGCAGCGAGGGCAACAGCTCGAGGAACCACACGCCGCCCGCGAGGCCGAGCATGCCGGCGACGCCGGTGAGGAACACGGCCTCCTGCAGGATCATGAAGATGATCGAGTTCGGGGTGGCGCCGAGCGCTTTGCGCACGCCGATCTCTTTGGTGCGCTCCTTGACGGCGATCATCATGATGTTCGACACGCCGACGACGCCAGCGGCCAGCGTTCCGAGACCGACGAGCAGCACGAACGTCGAGATCATCCAGAACATCTTGCCGAAGCGCTCGGCGTTCTCGATGTTGTTGTGCACGCGCACCGCTTGCTTGTCGTTCGGATCGAAGTCGTGCCGCTGCGCGAGCTGGGCGACGATGGTGTCGATGATCTGCCGCGCTTCGTCGGCGCTGGCGTCGCCGAGCATCAGCTGGATCTGTCCGATGCGCTCGCCGCCGTTGAACGACAGCTGCGCCGTGGAGATGGGGATGTACACGCGGCGCTCTTCCTCGGCGCCCTTCGTATCGCTGAACACGCCGACGACCTCGAAGGCGATGCCGCCGATCGTGATCCACTTGCCGATCGGATCATCGCCGGGCTCGAACAAGAACTGCGTGACCGTCATGCCGACGACGGCGGTCTTGCGGAGCTCGCTGATGTCGCTCTCCGAGATGAAGCGTCCGGCCGCCATGTCGTGCGCTTGCATGCGCAACGTCGCGGGGTGCACGGCCTCGATCGAGAACGTGCTCGCCTTGCCGCCGTAGCGCGTGAGCTGTTGCCCCCAGCGAAAGCCACGCAGCCAGTGCTGCGCGCTCGCGAACTCCACGCCTTTGACCTTCTTCGCCGCTTCGTAATCGGCGTTCTCGAAGTTGATCCAGCGACCGATGTCGTAGCCCTTGTACGGGATGCTCGTCTTGTTCTGGTTGATCCACACGCCGTTCGCGGCGTCGCGCGCGAAGCTCTTGCGTGCACCTTGATCGAGCCCCGTGCCGAGGCCGAGCAGCGCGACGAGCACGAAGATGCCCCACGACACCGACACCATCGTGAGGAACGTGCGCAGCTTGTTGCGCCCGATCGTGGACATCACCTCGGTCCAGCGATCCACGGAGAACGCATCGCGCCACTGCACGATCGCGATCCAGACCATGCGGCCGAACGTGATCAGCAGCCAGAGGATGCCGGCGAGGATCGCCAGCCCCAGCGCGACGAGCACGGGCATCATGCGGGATGCGCCGTCATGTGTGGATTGCTGGCGCCCGCATCCGCGCCGACGACCTTGCCGTCCTTGAGCCGGATCGTCCGCTGCGTGCGCGCGGCGACCTCCGGATCGTGCGTCACGACGAGGACGGTGATGCCGGTCGAGTGGATCTCCGTCATGAGATCCATGATCTGCTTGCTCGTCTCGCTATCGAGCGCTCCCGTCGGCTCGTCGGCGAGGATGAGGCGCGGCTTTCCGATGAGCGCGCGTGCGATCGCGACGCGCTGCTTCTGACCGCCCGACATCTCCGCGGGGACGTGCTCGGCCCAGTCGCGCAGACCGACGCGCTCGAGGTACTGCGCCGCGATCTGGTTGCGCTTGCGACGCGAGACGCCCTGATAATAGAGCGGCAGCGCGACGTTCTCGAGCGCCGTCTTGAACGGCAACAGGTTGAACGACTGGAACACGAAGCCGATGAACTTGTTCCGGTACGCGGCCGCCTTGCTCTCGGAGAGATTGCGGATCAGCGTGTTGTCGAGTCGGTACTCCCCGCTGTCGTAGTCGTCGAGGATGCCGAGGATGTTCAGCAGCGTCGACTTGCCCGAGCCGGACGCACCCATGATCGCCACGAACTCGCCGTCATCGACCTCGAAGTCGATGTCTCGCAAGACATGCAGCGAGTGCGCTCCAACCTTGTAGTACTTGTTGACCTTGGACAGGCGCAACATCGCGTTACGGCGAAGCTAGCGCGGGGTGCGACAGCGGCCAAGTGTCGGGTTGCGCTGCATGCCCGCGACAGCCTGCGACAGCGCTTCTAGAACCGACTACAGCGCGTCGAGCGCTTCATCGACGCTCTTCTTGGTGGCGGGCGCGAACACGAGCTTGCCATGCGCGCCGTCGACCTCGATCGCGGGACCGTGGTCGCAGCGATCCAGGCACTCGACCGGAAGGAGCGCGAAGCCGCCCGTGGCCTGCGAGCGCTCGACGAGGTGATCGAGAATGTCCAGCGCGCCGTAGCGCTGGCAGTTACCGGCGCACACGCGCAGCGTGACCTTGTCGCTGTCCGTGACCAGCGCGAGCTCCGTGGCGAGCGGGATCGCGGCGATGTAGTGACTCGCCGGGCGCCCCCGATCCTCGGCGAGCTCGACCAGCGCGGGCAGGGCGACCTTGCCGTCGTCGGCGATCTCGTCGAGCTCCATGCCCATCGACGCGAGGCGCGCCATCGGCACGTCCTCGTGGGTCGGCGAACGCGTGGGTACCTTTCCCGCCACTACGGGTTGGACCACTTGAAGTCGATGGGCACGCTGTCGAGCTGGATGCGCTGACCGGGCGGCTTGTCGAGCTGGAGCTTGGCGAGCTGCTGGATCACGCAGAACCGCAGCACCGGATCGTTCATCGGATCGCGGCGGAACGAGATCTCGGTGAACTGTCCGTTATCGAGCACGGCCATCTGCGCGACGATCATGCCCTGCAGCTTGCGATTGGTCGTGAGCGACTTCTGATAGCAGGCCTGGATGCCGGGCTGCGCGCTCGCGAGCTTCTCGCTGATGGCGCTGCGCACCGCTGGATCCGGACCGGTCTTGCAGCCGACGAGTGCGAGCATGGCGCCGACGAGAATGTGCTTGGTCATGTCTACTCGTCCTTCACGATGGTCTTCACGGGACCCTGCTTGAGGATGTTGAACTCGACGCGGCGGTTCGCATCACGACCCGGCTCGGTGTCGTTGTCGGCGATCGGAACGTCCTGGCCGTACCCCTTGGCCTCGAGGCGCGACTTCGCGATGCCCTTGCTCGCGATGTACTTCATCACCGACTCGGCGCGCGCTTGCGACAACGTCTTGTTGATCTGCGCGGTTCCCGTGGAGTCCGTGTGACCACCGATCTCGACGAGCTCGATCTGCGCGTTCGCCTTCATCACCGCGACCACTTCGTCGAGGAGCGGAAAGCTGACCGGCTTGAGGTCTGCTTTGCCCGTCTCGAACTGGACCTTGTCGGTGATCGCGATGTTCGACGGCGTGAGGATGACCTTGTCGGGGCCGGGCGGCGGCCGCACCGCGGTCACGGTCATGGTCGGGAACGGCTCCTGCTTTGCTGCGGGGAGCAACGAGCAACCACTCGCCAGCACCGCAGCGATAAGGACGTATCGCATCCCGAAGATATACCCTCGGTCCGTGATCACCGTCCACCACCTGAACCACTCGCGATCGCAACGTGTCCTCTGGCTGCTCGAAGAGCTCGAGGTTCCCTACGAGATGGTGAAGTACGAGCGCGACCCGCAGACCTTGCTCGCGCCTGACTCGCTCAAGAAGATCCATCCGCTCGGGAAGTCGCCCGTGATCACCGATGGTGACGCGACGCTCGCCGAGTCCGGCGCGATCCTCGAGTACCTCGTCGAGACCTACGGTAACGGCAAGCTGGTACCGCCCGCAGACACGCAGCAGTACCGCGACTACCGGTACTTCATGCACTACGCGGAAGGCTCGCTCATGCCGTACCTCTTGCTGAAGCTCATCTTCACCAAGGTGAAGCAGGCGAAGGTCCCGTTCTTCGTGAGGCCGATCGCGAACAAGATCGCCGACAAGGTGATGGCCGACTTCGTCACGCCCAACCTGACCCGCCACGCGGCGTTTCTCGGCGAGCACCTCGCGAAGAACAAGTGGTTCGCGGGCGACGAGCTCACCGCCGCCGATATCCAGATGAGCTACGCGGTCGAAGCGCTGGAGTCACGCTCGAAGGACATGGCCATCTCGCCCGCGATCGTCGACCTCGCCAAGCGCATGCGCGAGCGTCCCGCCTACCAACGTGCGCTCGCCAAGGGCGGGCCGGTGATCCCCGAGTGACGAAGCGCGGTCGACTCGTCGCGATCGGCGGCGCGGCTATCGTCGGCATCGTGCTGCTCGTGTTCGCGCTGCCACGCGCTCGCGAGCGCGCGGCGCGCGAAGCTGCGCACGACAGGACCGCGGCGTCCTCGCGTTCACGCGATCGCGCATCGCAGGCGTCGCTCGCCACGGGCACGCTGCGCGGCAGTGTCCGTGCGTCGGGCGATGCCCCGGTCGGTGCTCCGGCGATCGACGGTGCTCCGATCGCCGGCGCGCGCGTGTGCGCCACCGATCGCGACAATGCCGCCACGTGCGCGACCACCGACGCGGCGGGGGCGTTCTCGCTCGAGCTCGCGAGCGGGGCGTATGCGGTCACCGCGAGCGCGCCGACGTTTCGTCCGAGCCCGCGCGCCGAGCGCGTGTGGGTCGGCGCCTCCGACATCGTCACGCGCGACCTCGTGCTCGTCGCGGGCGCCGTGAAGCTCGAGGGGACGGTCAGCGACATCAGCGGCGGCGCGATTCCCCACGCGAGCGTGCAGGCCGCGGCGGTCACATCGCGCAGGACCGAGGCGCCCGTGTGGCTCCCCGCGGTCGAGGCCGACGCGAGCGGTCAGTTCACGATGTGGGTCCCGCCCGGCGGGGCGCGCTTGCATGCAGTCGCCGATGGCTACGCCGACATCGACATCGACGCGAACGCGCCGGGGCGCATCGCGATCCTCATGACGCCCGAGGCGAGCATCGAGGGCCTCGTCGTGGACGAGCGCGGTGCGCCTGTCGAAGGTGCCCGCATCTCCGCGTCGTGGGTCGATGTTCATCGCCCCGCGCGCACCGATGCCAGCGGACGCTTCGTCGTCACGCGCCTGGTCCCCGCGCGCTACGACATCGAGGTTCACACCGACGACGCCTACGGGCGCAGCGCGGGCAGCGTGCTCGTCGCGCTCGGCGCGCGCGCGGATGCGGGCACGATCGTCCTCGGCCCGGCGACACGGGTGAGCGGACGCGTGATGGTCGATGGCGCTCCTTGCGCGAACGCGCGGGTGAAGCTCGTCGATCAGGTGCGCGAGCGCGAGGTGGTCCTCGTCGCGGGACCGGACGCGATCGTGCGCGGCGATGGCGTGCGGCTTGGCAGCTACGGCGTCCACTCGCAGTGCGACGGTGCGTACTCGCCGGCCACGCATCCGCGACTCGTCGTCGGCACCACCGACCTCACGAACCTCCAGTGGAGGATGACGCGCGGCGGCAGTGTGCGCGGCATCGTTCGCACGTCCGACGGTGCACCCGCGGAGCGTGTCGACGTGACCGTGCGGTGGGAGGGTGGCTACGCATCCAGCTCGACCGGGCCCGATGGACGCTTCGAGCTCGCGGGCATCGAGCCCGGCGAGCGCGAGCTCCGCGCGACGAGTGACCGCGAAGCCGTCGCGACGGCAACGGTGACCATCGTCGCCGCGCAGACCATCGAGCAGGATCTCGTGCTCGACGCTGCCGCCGAGATTCGCGGCATCGTGGTCGACACGCAGGGCCGTCCGGTCGGCGACGTCGACGTGCGCGCCGTTGGCGTTCAGAACAAGCGCGGCAGCAACGATCCGGGTGACATCGACACCACGGGACCCGACGGACGCTTCGTGCTGCATGTCCGCCCCGGCGCGTTCGATGTCAGCGCCGATCGCGGGATGGCCGATCACATCTCCAAGGTCGAGCGAGCGATCGTCGAGGCAGGTGACTCGGTCGATGTGACGCTCGTCGTGCCGCCACAGACTGGCGTGATCCGCGGGCGCGTCGTCGATGCCGCGAACGCGCCCGTCCCCGATGCGTATGTCACCGCGTACATCTCCGATGGCATCACGAGCGGCTGGCGCTGGTCGTTCGAGGACCATCCCGTGCTGACCGCCGCGGACGGCACGTTCGTGATCGAGAACCTCGGCGCTGGCTCGTACACGGTCGAGGCAACACGCCGCGGTGGCGGCGAGACGAAGGCCGTGGGCGTCGAGATCGGCGCGAACCTGACGCTCGTGATCGCTGCGACCGGATCGATCCGAGGCGTCGTCACGAACAGCGATGGATCGCATCCGACCGAGATGCACATCACGGTTCGCGACGAGGGTAGCTTCTATCGCGCGGAGCGCTTCTATCGCACGAGCGGCGCGTTCACGCTCGATGACCTCGTCCCCGGCACGCTCGCGCTCGCGGTCGTCACGGACGAAGGCTTCGGCTCCGCATCGGTCACCCTCGCCGCGGGCGAGGCGCGCGCGAACGTGACGATCCAGCTAGAGCGCATGCAGACGCTGCGCGGCCGCCTCCTCGACGCGCGATCGCGCGCGCCGCTCGCCGAGGTCGCCGTGGTGCCGAAGACGCAGCGCGCGCGGCTCGGCTCGGTCATCGATCGCGACGATCCGACGCGCTGGAGCGGTCCCGATGGACGCTTCGCGATCCTGGCGTTCCCCGGACCGAACGAGCTCAGCGTGTACGGCGGTCTCGATAGCCGCATCGTCGACCGCGTGCGCGCGTACTGTCGTCCACCGATCTCGCTCGTCCTGAGCGGCCCGCACGACATGGGCGATGTCCTCGTCGTGACGACCCGCGAGGGCGACCGCGGTGATCTCGGCTTCTCGATCGAGGGCGCGACGATCGTCTCGGTGACGCCAACCGGCCCGGCCGCGCGCGCAGGGCTTCGCAAGGGCGACACGCTGCGCGCGATCGATGGCGTCTCCATCGAGGACGATCTGCGCCCGTGCGCCACGCAGCTCCTCGTCACGCCGGCGGGCACCGAGGTCGCGCTGACACTCGCGCGCGCGACGATCCGCGTGACCGCCGAATAACGTCCGTTACGCGCGGCCCTTGGGCATCGCAGGAACAAACAGTCCATGCTCGCCGAGTACGCGTGCGAGATCCGCAGAGAGCTCGCGCTTGCGCTGGAGCTTCTCCGGCGCCATCGCCTCGTTCAATCGGCGCCGCGCTTCGTGCATGCGCCACGCGATCGTTCCTTCACTCACGTTCTGAACGACGGCCGCTTCGCCATGCGCCAGGCCCTGTAGCGAGACGAGAATGACGGTCATGCGCATGTCGACCGGAAGCGCATCGAGTGCGCGAAGCAACCGCGAGTACGTCTGCCGCAGCTCGTGCACGCGGCTCGGATTCGATCGCGCATCGACCGCGACGGCGAGCTCGAGACGAGGGTCATCGGCATCCTCACCGCGACGAGCGCGATCACGCCGCGCGTTCAGCGAGCGATTCACGGTCATGCGATAGACCCACGTGAAGAACTGGCTGCGTCCCTCGAACTCGCCGAGCGCGCGGTACGCCTTCAGGAACACGTCCTGCGTGATGTCGTCCGCTTCACTCGACGAGCCGATGATGTGAAGCGCGAGCGCGAAGATGCGTTTGCGATAGCGAACGACGAGCGCTTCGAACGCACGCTGGTCACCGGCCTTGGCGGCATCCACCAACGCATTCGCGGTCGCTGCCTCCCGCTCAGCTCTTGTCATCGGACGAGACGTCACTGCTAGCCGTATAGACGCCTAGCCTACGCCAAGGCTTTGAGGTTTGTTCTCGCCCAGCGCGGGCCTACATCGGCCCACCGCAAAAGATCCGGGCCAACACGCGCGGCAGCGGCCAAAATCGTGGAAATCAGTTGGCTTCGTAGTCGGTGCGCGAGGAGGTGGGAGCGGCCAAGGAGAACGCAGCGATCTGCGCGTCGAAGTAGCTCCCATCCTCGCGCCACATTCGATACGTGCCCTGCATGGTCCCGATCGGGGTCCGAAGGACGCAGCCCGACGTGTACTGAAACGTCTGGCCCGGCGCGAGGCGCGGCTGTTCACCGACCACGCCATCACCGCGGACCTCCTCGACGGTCCCGCGTCCGTCCGTGATGATCCAGTGGCGCGTACGAAGCTGCGCGGTCCGCACGCCCTCGTTCGAGATCATGATCGTGTACGCGAACACGTAGCGCTCGTCGCGCGGCGACGATTGGTCTGCGAGATAGTGTGACTGCACACGCACGCGGATTCCGTCCGTCAACGCCGTGGAAGTAGGCTCCGCCACCGTCGGTCGCATCGTCATCACCGTGGCGAATCTGCCGCCGCACGCGCGCAGTTGCAAGCAGCGGTGTGCCGCAAGGCGTGGCATGCTGCGTTGAAGTGGCGCGTCTGTTCGAGGTTTGAATGAAGACACTCGCGATCGTTCTTGTGGCGGCATGCGGCCCGATCTATCCCGCACCGAACCAGACCCAAGCGTCCGCACCCGAGCCGGTCGCATCGTCCGGGCCACCGGGCGGCGAGATGGATCCGTATCGACCGGCGCCGCCAGCGCCACCGCCGGCCAACCCGTCAGCTCCTCGGCCGGCGCCCGCGCCGACGAGCAACCTCCCGCCCGCCGCGCAGACGATCGTCACCGAGCACAATCGCTATCGCGCGAAGCACTGCGCGGGACCGCTGTCGTGGTCGAGTCAGCTCGCGGCCGACGCACAGAAGTGGGCCGAAACGCTCAAAGCGAAGGGCTGCATGTTCGGTCACTCGGGCAGCAAGCACGGCGAGAACCTCGCCGCGGGAACGACCGGCGCGATGCCTCCCGCGGAGGTCGTGCGCATGTGGTACGACGAGGTGAAGATCTACGACTTCCAGAAGCCCACCGGCTTCTCGATGGAGACGGGACACTTCACGCAGGTCGTGTGGACCGATACGACGCAGGTCGGATGCGGGATGTCGCAGTGCAACGGCATGGACATCTGGGTCTGCCAGTACGAGACGCCGGGCAATTGGGCAGGGCAGTACCGTGAGAAGGTGCTGCCGACGAGCTGCAAGTAGCGTCCGAAACGAGAAACGCGCCGATCGAGACCGGCGCGTCGTGACGAACGAGCGGAGTGACTAGCGCTCGTCGAGCGGGACGTACGTGCGTTGCTTCTCGCCGGTGTAGATCTGGCGCAGACGGCCGATCTTCGTGTCCTTGTCCTCGACCATCTCCTTCCAGTGCGCGATCCAGCCGGGCATGCGGCCGAGCGCGAACATCACCGTGAACATGTTCGTCGGGATGCCGAGCGCGCGGTAGATGATGCCCGAGTAGAAGTCGACGTTCGGGTAGAGCTTCTTCGAGATGAAGTAGTCGTCCTTGAGCGCGATCTCTTCCATCGACTTCGCGATGTCGAGCAGCGGATCCTTGATGCCGAGGTGCGAGAGGACCTCGTCGCACATCTTCTTCAGGATCTTCGCGCGCGGGTCGAAGTTCTTGTAGACGCGGTGACCGAAGCCCATGAGGCGACGGTTGTCCTTCTTGTTCTTCACGTCCTCGATGAAGCGCTTGCCGTCGATGCCGGACGTGCGGATGTCCTCGAGCATCTCGATGACGGCCTGGTTCGCTCCGCCGTGCAGCGGTCCCCACAGCGCGAGGATGCCGCCGGCGATCGACGCGTAGAGGTTGGCGCCCGAGGAGCCGATCATGCGCACCGTCGACGTCGAGCAGTTCTGCTCGTGATCGGCGTGCAGGATGAGGAGCTGGTTCACCGCCTTCTCGAGGATCGGGCTGACCTCGTAGTCTTCCGACGGGACCGCGAACATCATGTGGAGGAAGTTCGCGCAGTACCGCAGCGAGTTCTTCGGATACATGAGCGGCTGGCCGATGCTCTTCTTGTATGCGAAGGCCGCGATCGTGCGGACCTTGGACAGGATGCGGGTGATGTGGAGGTCGATCGCGCTGTTGCGATCAAGGCTGTCCGGGTAGTACGCGGACATCGACGTGACCATCGACGACAGGACCGCCATCGGGTGGCTGGTCGGAGGATAGCCCGCGAAGAAGTGGTGCATGTCCTCGTGGATGAGCGAGTGCCGCGTGAGCGCGGTGGAGAACACCTGACGCTCGTGCTTGTTCGGCAGCTTTCCGTTGATCAGCAGGTAGCTGGTCTCGGTGAAGTCGCTCTTCTCGGCGAGCTCCTCGATGGAGTAGCCGCGGTAACGCAAGATGCCCTTCTCGCCATCGAGGTAGGTGATCGCGCTCTGCGTCGAGCCGGTATTCATGTACCCGGTGTCGAGCGTGATGTAACCGGTGTCAGCGCGGAGCGCTTTGATGTCGACCGCGTGCTCGTCTTCCGAGCCCACGATCACGGGAAGCGTTGCTTCCTTACCGTTGGGGAGCACCAACTTTGCGTTCATGCGGTGCACGATACCCCGAACCGCGCAAACGTGACGCCACGCGGCGCAAAAAAACCGCCCTACTGAAGGGCGGTTCTTCGTCGAGTTCCTCGTCGAGGACTGGCGGTTTGCAACTACTGCAATGTGACGAACGGTGAAGAGCCGAGCGGCGTGCTGAACCGGTATGTGTATCCGACAGCGAAGTAGCCGGCGCCTCCACCCTTGTCGAGTCCCACATCCATCGCGGTCGCGCCGAAGTCCGAGGGCTGCGAGAACACCGCCGAGTAGCCGTGGCCACCGACCGACACGCCGAGCACGTGCTCCATCCGCGTGCCGAACGCGAAGAACGCACCGAGCTCGAGCCGGAAGCCGAGCGACGTGTAGTTGAACTGCTGCTCTCCATCGCCGCCCAGATCGTTGGGCGACATGAACGCGAGCGACACACCGGCGAGCGGACGCAGGCACAGGCGCTCGGCGACGCAGAAGTCTTTAAAGATCGCGATGCCGAGATCCATGATGTCGAGGTCGGACGCGAAGCCCTGATCCTCGCCTTCTTGATAGTGCGTGTAGCTCACGTAGCCCTGCGCGCCGATGCGCTGCTCGGGACGAAGCAAGTAGTCGCCCTTCAGGCGAATGCCTTGGTTCGTGTTGCCGTACACGTCCATGCGTCCGATCGTTCCGCCGCCGGCGAACAGATCGAGACCGAGCGTCCAGACATACTTGTTGTCGCTCGTCGTGCCCTTGACGACGTTCTGCGCGGGCGGACGTCCGTACGCCTGCTGATACACCGGACCTTGGTTCGGATTCGTCGGGTTCGGGTTGTTCGGGTCCGGCGGGTTGTTCGGATCGGGCGGATTGTTCGGATCGTTCGGATCGCCACCGCCACCACCCGTCGCGACGAGCGTGATGTTCTGCGCCTTCGCTTCCGTCTCGATGCGCTCGATCATCTTCTTCGCTTTCGCGTCGAGATCGGCGGTGGGGCTGTTCTTGGCGACGCTGCTACATGCAGTCATCGCGTCGCTGAACTTGCCCTCTTGGTAGAGCGAGGTGCAGAGGTTGAAGAAGTACTTGGGCTCCGGCACGCGCGCCACGGCATCGCGAAACTTCGCGCTCGCCTCGGCAAACTTGCCGTCGTACATGAGGTCTTTGCCCTCATCGTTGAGCTTGGCCGCGAGCTCGGCCTGTTGAGCGAATGCGGGTGCGCTCATCAAGAGCACGCCGGTCGCGATCGCGATCGAAGTGAGCCTAGTCATCAGTACCCTCCAGAGTCGAACGTCGTGACGGCGACGGCCGAGGCAGACATTCTACCAGCACTGGCCAGCATTTGCCCCGTGTCGCGATCACCACAGTGACTGCCACTCGCCGTGGTGGGGATCAACTCTTCGCGTTCTTCTTGGGCCGAAGTGCGCGATCGATCAGGCGTCGCGCGGCTTCATGCCCGCGCAAGTACCAGTTCTCGGGGTTTCCGAACACGACGCTCACCACGATGGAGGGCTTCTCGACCGGCGCGAACCCCACGAACCACGAGTGTTCCATGTAGAACGGCTTGTCGCGCGTGAGCGTGCCGGTCTTACCAGCCGACTTCCACGCCTCGGCGTTCTTGCGGAAGGTCTTCGCGGCGCTGCCGTTCTCGCACGTGCCGGCCATCATGCGCGCGACCTGATTGGCGGCGGCGGCAGGTAGGACGCGCTTCTTCGACGAGCCGGGAACGGGTTCTCCATCGATCGCGGCGATGAGGCGCGGCGTGGGTTGCTCACCGCCGTTCGCGAACGTCGACGCGAGCACGGCACCACCCGCGACGGACAGCTCGGTGTTCGCGAACCCCGCGGCGGTCTTCGCGAACGCGAGATCCCGCACCGGTGGAATCGCGACGTTGCCGGCGTTGCCCGGGAGCTCTTTGCCGGGCAGCGCGCCGACAAAGCCGAGCGTGCGCGCCATCTCGTCGAGCGAGTCGGGCGTGAGGCGCTGGAACGCGAGCTTGCCGAGGATGGCGTTGTTGGAGTGCGCGACCCCATACGCGAGTGACTCGCAGCGTGTGTCCTTCTTGGAGTCGACGAGGTTGGACTCCATGACCGAGCGAATACCGCCGTGGAAGCAGACCTTGTCGTTTCCGTCGACGCCCGCAGCGACGAGCGCGCTCGCGGTGACGAGCTTGAACACGCTCGCAGCGGGCGCCCACACATCCGTGGCGAGGCGCCAATCGAACGTGCCTTCTCTGGATCCCTCGGGCTCCTCGGTGCGGCGACCCGCGAGCGCGAGGATGCGTCCGTCCGTCGACATCACGACGATCGCGCCCTTGGGGGCACGCGCTTGCTCGAGGAGCTTCTCGGCGAGCGGCTGCAGATCCGGATCGAGCGTCAGCGTCGCCATCCGTCCATCGGACAGCGGCGCCTCGTACACATCACCGTTGCGCTTGATGTGATCGAGATCGATGAGCGAGCCGAGCGGCGCGGTCGCCGACGCGGTGGGCGTCTTGGGACGCTCGCCGTTCGTCGTCGGCAGCGGGATGGCCTTGGGCGCTTCGTTCGCGAGACCCTGGAACGTCGCGATCTCTTCGGGCGCCGCTTTGTGGAGCGGCTCGCCGCTGATCTCGGCGGCGGGCGGGTTGTGATCGTCACCGGCGAACAGCGCGGCGCTGCCGGCGACCACCATGGCTCCGGCGAGCAGGAAGATGCTCTTCCGACTCGTCCGTTGCTGGGCCTTCTGACTCCGGGCTAGGCGGACCACCACCCTGGACATAGCCGCATCTCCGCGTCGGCACAAGAATCTTTCGCCAGTTCGGGGTACGGTCCCGCGCATGAACCAGCTCACGTTCGACGCCACGGCGTTGACCGCGTCGGGCATCGGGGCCGCCGGGCCGGATGCGCCCGCGATCGCACAGATGGCCGAGCCCGCCCGCCGCGCGCTCGAGGTCACGGCCGACCGCCGTGCGAAGGGCGAGATCGGGTTTCTCGATCTTCCCGAGGACCGCGCGACCGCGCGCGCCTGCATGGAGTTCGCACGCGACGTCGATCCCGCGATCGATACGATGGTGGTCCTCGGCATCGGCGGATCGAGCCTCGGACCTCGCGCGCTGTACTCGGCGCTCGTGCGTCCATTCGATCAACTCGTCGCCCGCTCGCCGGGCATGCCGCGGCGGCTGTTCTTCCCCGACAACATCGATCCCGTCACGTTCGCCGCGCTCCTCGAGCGAGTGCCGCTCGAGCGGACGATGTGGAACGTCGTGACCAAGTCCGGCGGTACCGCGGAGACCGCCGCGCAGTTTCTCGTCGTCGCCGAGCGGCTGGAGAAAGCGTTCGGTCTCGACGGTGCGAAGAAGCGACTCGTCGCCACGACCGATCCGAAGAAGGGCGCGCTGCGCGCCACCGCGACCGAGCGCGGCTACGCGGCGTTCGATGTCCCTCCCTCCGTCGGTGGCCGCTTCAGCGTCCTCTCGCCCGTCGGACTCCTGCCGGCCGCGCTCGCCGGTCTCGACGTGATGGGCCTGCTCGAAGGAGCGGCGCGCATGCGTGATCGCGCGCTCGAGCCCGAGCTCGGCAAGAATCCGGCGCTCCTCCTCGCGTCGCTGCTCCATCACCACCACACGGTTCGCGCGCGACCGATCCACGTGATGATGTCGTACGTCGACGGTCTGTTCGATGTCGCGGATTGGTTCCGCCAGCTGTGGGCCGAGAGCCTCGGCAAGAGCGGGCAGGGGCCTACGCCCGTCGCCGCGCGTGGCGCCACCGATCAGCACAGCCAGCTCCAACTCTATGCGGAGGGCGGCGACGACAAGGTCTACTTGATGCTCTCGGCCAAGAAGCGCGGCGCGGAGATCACGATCCCCGACGGTGTGCTGACCAAGAGCCAGAGCGAGTACGCGTACCTCGCGAACCACGGCATGGGCGAGCTGCTCGATGCCGAGCTCGTCGGTACGACGTCGTCCCTCGTGAAGCGCAAGCGTCCCGTCGGACAGCTCCGCCTCGAGCGCGTATCGGCCGAAGCTGTCGGCGAGCTCCTCATGCTGCTCGAAGCTGCGACCGCACTCGCGGGTCCCCTCTACGGAGTAGATCCCTTCGATCAGCCGGGGGTGGAAGAAGCAAAGCGCCTCGCATTTGCGGCGCTCGGTCGGCCGGGTTACGAACAACTTGCGACCGAGATGTCCCGAGCCCCCGGTCCAGACCCGACGTATGTCCTCTAGGTTTGTCCTCGCGATCGTGCTCGGGCTCGTCGGATGCGGCGGTCGCGCCAAGCAGCCCACCAGCGCACGCGTGATTCCGACGCCGTCGGTGCAGGTCGGTCAATGTGGCGAGCCCGGACGCGATGGTGTGATGGGGCAGTCGCCTACCGTAGATCGCGCCGACCGCGATCTCGACGGCGACACCGTCGTCGAGAGCATCGTCGTCGATCGTGGGATGTGCACCTCGGAGGGCAACTGCTACTGGAACGTCTTCCGCTCCCCTCCCCAGGGAAGCGCCGAGTGCTCGCGCTACGTGGGCACCTTCGCCGGCGCCGCGCTCGAGCCACTCGCCGACAAGGGCGAAGACAACATGCGCGATGTGCGTGGCTACTGGAACCTACAAGGGGGCAGGTTGCTCCTGCAGTCCTATCGCTTCGTTCGCGGTGGGTACCAACTCACGGACGCCCTGCTGTGCAAGCGTGCAGCGGACGATCGCCTCGAATGCGCAGAGGAACCGTGATGAACTCGAATTGCGCACACCGGCAGAAACGTTTGGTTTCTGTTACGATCGTTTCTCGGTGAGCGATACCGGCCGGAACAAGACCGTCGTCACCGCGATCTCCAAGATCAGCGATCGGCCGGTCGCCAAAGAGGCGTGTCTGGTCGTCATCTATGGGCTCGAGCTAGGCAAGAAGTTCAACCTCAATCGCCCGCAGATCATCATCGGTCGCTCGTCGAAGGCCGACATCCAGATCGATCAAGAAGCCGTCTCGCGTAACCACTGCAAGATCATCAACACCGGCAACGCGATCATGCTGCGGGACATGGGGTCGACCAACGGCACCTACGTCAACGACGAGATGATCGACGAGTACGTGCTGCGCGACGGTGACTTCATCAAGGTCGGCCGCTGCATCTTCAAGTTCCTCAGCGGCAACAACATCGAGAACGCGTACCACGAGGAGATCTATCGGCTCACCACGGTCGACGGACTCACGCAGGTGTTCAACCGGCGCTACTTCGTCGAGACGCTCGAGCGCGAGATCGGCCGCGCGCTGCGGTACCGGCGCGACCTGTCGCTGATCATGTTCGACATCGATCGGTTCAAGGGCGTGAACGACTCGTTCGGTCACCTCGCTGGCGATCACGTGCTGAAGCACCTCGCATCGGTGATCAAGACACGCATTCGGCGCGAAGATGTCCTCGCGCGCTACGGCGGCGAGGAGTTCGCGATCGTGCTCCCCGAGATCGATCACTACAACGCGATGCAGTTCGCCGAGAAGATCCGCAAGCTCGTCGAGGCCGCGGAGTTCAAGTTCGAGGACGCCGTGATTCCGGTGACGGTCTCCATCGGCGTCGCTGCCTTGCGTGGCGAGATCGAGGACGCGCTCGAGTTCATCAAGCAGGCCGACACGCACCTGTTCGCGGCCAAAGAAGGCGGGCGGAACCAGGTCAAGGGCTGATCCCGTGTCTGCTCGTACGCGTCAGGAGTCCGATCCGCCCGACGATGCCCACCGAGAGCTGCGCGAGAAGAAGCGCGTACTCGCCGCACTCGTCGTTCACGACCTCCGCTCGCCGCTGTCCGCGATCCACGGCTACTTGAACCTCATCCGCGAAGAGGTCACGTCCGAGGCGCCCACCAAAGAGCAGGCGCTCGCGTACCTCGACGACGCGATGACGCTCGTCGGCAAAGCGCTCGGCCTCGTCGCGACGATCCTCGACGTCGACGAGCTCGAAGACGGCATCTTGCGCGCGCAGCTCGCGCCCGTACGCATCATCGAGCTCGTGGAGCGCGCGCGTGCGGGCAACCGCGCGCAGTTCGAGGTGCGCGACCTGCGCGTCGACGTCGAGGTCGATCCGGATATGGTCGTTCGCCTCGATCGCGACTTGTTCTCGCGCATCCTCGAGAACCTGATCGACAACTCGGCGCGCTACGCACCGCGCGGTGGCCGCTGCGCGATCAGCGTGCGCCGCGACGCAGCGGGGGTCGAGATCGCGATCGGCAACAGCGGCCCACCGGTACCCGCCTCCGAGCGCGAGCGCATCTTCGGTCGCTACTTCCAGGTCGAAGCGCGTCGCGCTGCGGCCCGCGCGAATCGCGGCCTCGGCCTCTATTTCTGCAAGCTCGCCGCGGAAGCTCACGGCGGGACGATCCACGTCGAGCAACGGGGCGACCTCGGCGCCGTGTTCGTGGTCCGCATCCCTGAATAGAAGTACGCTGGGCCCGCATGGAGTGGGCACCGCTGCTGCTCTCGCTCGAAGTAGCGAGCCTGTCCATGCTGCTCGCGCTCGTCGCGGGCACCGGGCTCGCGGTGCTCTTCCGCTGGAAGCGCATGCCCGCGCGCGACTTCTTCTACGCGCTCGTCTGCGCGCCGCTCGTGCTGCCGCCGACCGTGCTCGGGTACTACCTGCTGGTCGCGCTCGGCTCGGACAGCATGATCGGTCGCGCGTGGCACTCGATCACCGGCGGCACGATCGTGTTCTCGTTCGCGGGCGCTGTCATCGCCGCGGCGGTTGGCTCGCTGCCGCTCGTGATCCGCTCCGCGCGCATCGGGCTCGAGGCCGTGGATCCGAACCTCGAGAACGCTGCGCGCACGCTCGGCGCATCCCCGACGCGCGTGCTGTTCACGGTGGTGCTGCCGCTCGCCACGCCCGCGATCCTCGCCGGCGCGATGCTCGCCTTCGCGCGCGCCCTGGGCGATTACGGCATCACGCAGATGGTCGCGGGGCAGATGATCGGCGGCACGGAGACCGCTTCGATCCACGTGATGAACGCGCTGTACGGCGGGCGCGAAGTCGACGCGCGCAACATGGCGATCGTCACCACGCTCGTGGGCGTCACGCTGCTCTACGTCGCCAATCGCGTCGCGAAGCGCTTCTCGGGGACCCACGTCTGATGGAGCTGGTCGCGTCGATGAAGCTGCGCCGCGGGGAGCTCGCGATCGACGTCTCGCTGACCTGCAAGCCGGGCATCACCTGCGTGATGGGCCCGTCGGGCGCGGGGAAGTCGACGATCCTCGGTGTGCTCGCGGGCCTCGTCGTCCCCGACGAAGGCAAGGTCGTGCTCGGCGAGACGACGTGGCTCGACCGCGCCAATAGCGTCGTGGTGCCGGTGCACCACCGCCGCCTCTCGTACATGTTTCAGAACCTCGCGCTGTTCCCACACATGACCGCGCGCCAGAACGTGGAGTACGGCATGAGCGACGTGCCGCGCGACGAGCGAACGCCAAAGGCGCTCGAGCTCCTGGCCCACGTGGGCGTGAAGCACCTCGCGAACCGCCGGCCGCGCACGTTCTCGGGGGGCGAAGCGCAGCGCGTGGCGCTCGCGCGCGCGATCGCGCGAAAGCCCAAGCTCTTGTTGCTCGACGAGCCGTTCAGCGCGCTCGATCGCGAGCTGCGGTCGCAGCTGGTGACGCTCGTGCGCGAGCTGGTGGCGGAGCTCGCGGTGCCATGCGTGCACGTGACGCACTCGGTGTCCGAGGCGCGAAAGCTCGCGGACCACGTGGTGGTGATCGAGAAGGGGATGCTCGTGAGGGAAGGGCCGGTGGACGAGGTGCTCGCGAGCGACGTGGACTAGCTCCTCGGCTCGCGGCGGGCGTCGATGTTGTGGGGGGCCCCGATGCTCGTCGCGGAGCCGGTGTCGGCGGCAGCGGCGCACGTATGCTCTCGGGCGTCGGAACGGGCCCTCGCTCCTCGCCGCGCATGAGGACGTGCCGAGCGCCCGATCGTCGGTGCGATGCCGCCGGTCGCCGCAGAGCTCGGCGTTGGTGGGAACACGTGCGTTTGCGCGAGCCGCTCGTCACGCCTCGATGCGCGCCTCGTCACGTCGGGAGTCCCGCCCCGCCGCCCTCGGGGAGCATTCTCTTTCGGAAGATCAGCGCCGGGGGTGAGCCGCGCGTCGAGCGCAGGCGCGTCAAGGTGAGAGCGCGAACGTGTGTCAGCGGCAAGGGCGGTGCGCGATCCGAGTGCGTCGGCACGGGCCTCGCCGATTCACGCGAGCTGGGAGCAAGGCAGGAGGGTCAACGGGGCCGGCGAGCGTGACCGGCGGCGGGGCGCGACGGCGGGAGCCTTGTGTGAGCGATAGAAGTGGGAGCGCTCGCAAGGGGCGTCCGTATGGACTGGTGTTCGATGGAATCTCGGAGAAATCAAAAAACGACATGCGCGTGTGGGGCTATGTCGATTTCTCTTGACGAGATTCGGCGCGGATGACGCGGCCACTCCGGCGGTGTCGGTCAGATCGATCGCAGGATCGCACCAGCTCGCGTCTGCACGCGTTTAGAGGCGCGGACCAGTTTCGAGCAGATCGAGGGCGCTTTCTCGTCGGAGAACGCACGCCATCGATTCGAAAAAGTGCGTGGTACAGGTGATTCATCATGCTGGATGGTTCGACCTCGTTTGCGGATCTCATCGCCGAGCTGACAGACATCGCGAGAGCGAGCGCACCATCGTCGAGCGCACCATCGTCGAGCGCACCATCGTCGAGCTCACCATCGTCGAGCTCACCATTGTCGAGCTCACCATTGTCGAGCGCACCATTGTCGAGCGCACCATCGTCGGGCGCACCATCGTCGGGCGCGCCATCGTCGAGCGCACCATCGTCAGGCGCGCCGTCGTCGAGCGCGGAGGATTCCTCCACCTTCGATGCGCTGCATGCACGCTTTCTGCGTCGCAAACGCGAGCAGTCCGCGTGGGACGCGGAGGAAGCTCGCGATCTTCGCCGCGCGGACGCGCTCCAACTCTGGCTTCGCTATGGGTGCGTGACGATCCTCGAGTACCTCGAGCGCTTCTGCGGCATCGAGCCACGCACGGCGCTCGATCGCATCCGCGTGTCCGTCGCGCTCGGCGAGTTGCCGCTGCTCGAGGCAGAGCTCGAGGCGGGGACGTTTCAGTTCTCGCACGTCAAAGAGCTGACCCGCGTGGTCGTGGCAGACACCGAGGAGGAATGGGTGGCGCACGCGCGAGGGCGCACGTACCGCGAGGTGCAGCAAGCGATCGCGGGTCACGTGAAGGGTGATCGGCCGACCGATCCCACGAAGCCCGACGAGCGCTTGCGGTCCGTCACGTTTCGCGTGAGGCCGTCCACGTCCGCACGGTTGTTCGCGCTGTGTGGTGACCTCGAGAACGCGCGCGGCGATCGCTTTGTCGACGATGACGATCGCATTCTCGCGGTGTGCGATCTGCTGAGCTTCGCGCTCGCCGAGAGCGGCGAGGCTTCCGAACTAGGCTGTGACGTGGAGGGCGCATCGGAATCGTCGGCGGCTTCGGCATCGTCGGCGGCAT
>JAEYYV010000370.1 GCA_023428295.1 Pseudomonadota bacterium | reverse complement strand
CTTCGGCGCCGGCGGCGCCTCCCCGGCGAGCTCGGCTTCGAGCGCCGCGAGCGCTGCCGCCTCCGCTGCTGGATCGCGCGGCGGCTTCGCATCCGCTGCCGGCGGCGTGGTGTTCGCCGCACCCTCGGCCACAGCCTCGGTGCCGGCGACGTCCTGCGGATCCGGGGGCGGATCGCCGCCGGACGAGGAGCCCGAACCGTTGCCGGGAGGTGTGGCCACTACTGGGCCTCGGCCGGGACTACCTTGACCTCGACACGCCGGTTCTTGGCGTGGTTATCGGGGTCCTTGGGATCGGCGGGCTTGGACCATCCAAAGCCAGTCGCGGTGAACTGGTTCGGCGCCATCTTGAACTTGTTCACGAGCGCTTCCTTCACCGCGTTCGCGCGGCGCGTGGACAGCTCCTTGACCAACGCCTCATCGGCCGTGCCCTTCATCGATCCGTCGGTGTGACCCTCGATGACGATGCGCGCGGCGCCGAACTGGCCGGCGAGCTTCGCGATCTCTTCGATCGTGTACTCGACGTTGCCGTCATAGAACACTTCGCCCGAGCCCTGCTTCGCCGGCACCTTCTTGTAGATGTCGTAGCTGTTCGGGAAGAACCCGATCACGACGGTCTTGGTGAGGACCGCGCTCTCGACGTTCACCTCGTTCGAGCCCGCGGGCGTGAACTTGAACTCGTACTCGTTCTTGCTCTCGGCGTACTTCGGCTCGGCGCCGAGCTTCTTGATCACCGAGAAGTCCATGATCTTGTCGAACTCGACCGAGTCCTGGATCACGCGAATCGCGCGATAGAGGCGAACGGCGGTCTCGAACGTGCGCTGGAAGTTCGTCGGGTTCGACGCGACCATGAAGAAGTCGCGGTTCTCGGCGTAGTTCGTCCAGTGCGCGTCGGCGAGCATCTCCGAGCCCGTTCCCGGCGGCAGGCCGTAGAACTTGTCCATCAGCTTCGAGACTTCCTGCTTCTTCGCGTCGTCCTTGGTCAGGTCATCGGTGGCGTCGAGGATGCCGCGCACGAGGCCCTCGATGATCTCCGGGTTGTCACGCGCGAAGTCCGCGCGCGCGAACCACACGTCAGCGATCAGCTTGTTCGCGGTCGCCGTCGACACGAGCATCTTGTTGCCCATGCCGGGCTTGGTCAGGTTGTAGATGTCCGGCGCCCACGACACGACGCCCGCGATGTCCTTGTTCTGGTTGAACGCCGCGGCCGCCTGGAACGCGTCCTGCGTGAACTTCATCTTCACCTCGCTCGGCTGGACGCCGCCGTTGAGCAGCACGTTCAAGAAGAAGAAGTGCGACGGCGAGTTCTGTGCGAGCACGACGGTCTTGCCGCGAAGATCCGACACGTCCTTGATCGCGTCGCGAACGACGATGCCGTCACCGCCGTTGGACCAGTCGACCTGCATGTACACGCGCGGCATGGTGCGCGGGTCGCGCTTGAGACGCTCGATCACGAGCGGCAACATGTCGACCGTGGCCCAGCCGATGTGCACCGAGCCGTTGGCGAACGAGTCACCCATCGAGACGGGGTTGTCGATGAGCTTCAGCTTCACCTGGAAGTCTTGGCCCTTCGCGTCCTTCCAGATCTTGCCCGGCTCGCTACCGCCGTTGGCCCAGATGATCGGCGCCCAACCGGCCCACACGTTCACCGCGAACTGCACGACGCGCGGCTTGCCGAGCTTCTCGTAGTCCGACGTACCCTTCACTTCGGGCAGGGTCGACGCCGGCTCGAAGCTGTACTCGGTCACCGTCGTCGGCGCCGCGTTCGGATCCGGGTTCTCCGCGTTCGCGCCCGAGCCGTTCTTCTTGACGATGCTCGGATCGATGTACCCGCTGCCACCGCCCTCACCGCTGCCCTCTTTCTTCTTCGCGTTGCAGCGATAGAACGCGAGGCCGCACAGGCCCAAGACCACCGCGATGACCGCGATGAAGAATGCAGGCTTTGGTTTTCCAGCTCCGTCGGCCATCGCTTACTCCGTCACCTTGGTGGGTTCCGACTTCTGAGAGACTTCTTCCGCAGGCCCGAGGTCCTTGGCCGCGATGGCGACCGGCGTGGTCTCCGGCGCGCGCATGCCGAGCTCGACCTCGAGATCCTTCAGCGCGTCGTCGGCCATGGCCTTCTCCATGCGCTCCTCGGCCTTGATCTTGTCGATGCCGTCGTTCGATAGATCGCTCGCCACGCGCGCCTTGCCGCGGTTCGTGTCGATCTTGCGCTGGATGACATCCTCGAGCTGACCGAAGTCGGTCGTGATGTCCATGTTGAAGCTCTGCGTGAGCTTCGCGACCTCGGCTTCCGCCTCGGACATCTTCAGCTCGGCGTCGTACTTCTGGATCTTGTCTTTGACCTCGACGAGCTTCTTGTTCGCGTACTGAATCTTCTTGAGGTTGTTCTGGTACGCGGCCTCGTGCATCGCGAGCTGCTGCTTGTTCTCGTCGAGCTGTGTCTTCGCCTTGGTCAGCTGCAGCGCGTACGAGCCCGCGGTCTCGCGATCGCCGGCCTTCAAGTACGCCTTGGCTTGCGCCTGCAGCTTGTTGACCTGGCTCTCGCCATCGCGAACTTGCCGCGACACGCGCTCGACGAGTCCGCGGTACTGCTCGAGACCGACCCGTCCCTCTTTCAGCTGTTCGACCGCTTGGTCGTACTCGTACTGCATCTGGGCGATCGGATCCGCCTCCCAGAAGAAGTTGGCGAGCTTGTTCAGCTGAGCCCTGATCGCACCAAAGAACTTTCCGAGAATCATCGCGAGCCCTCCGCCCCGCACGCCCAAACCGCGCGGGGACGTTGAAGGTACGAACTACCCAGACCCCACTCAAGCCATGCGGCGCGGGAAATGACCGTCGACGAGCAATGCCCGCACACGATCGCGTGAGGTCCACATTGCACCCAAGGTCGCGCGCGACTGCGTGTCCGGCTAGGCTCGGCGCGTGACGAGTGGCGTGTCCGATGTCGGCAGAGCGCTCGACTTTCTGAGGTCGCGACCGCGGCTTTGGAAGTGGCTCGTGATTCCCGCGATCGTCACGCTGCTCGTCCTCGTCGGTCTCGTCATCGGCGTCGCCGCGCTCGTCGAGCCATTGATCGCGTGGGTCGCGGCTCACGTCCCGAGCTGGCTCGAAGCGATCGTGAGCTGGATCCTGCGCATCGTGGTGATCGCCGGCGTGGGCATGGCCGCGGTCGTGATCTTCGTCGGGGTCGCCGGCATGATCGCGGGCCCGTTCAACGAGATGCTGTCCGAGGCCGTCGAGGAAGAGCTGACGGGCAGGGCGGGGCCGCCGTTCTCGTTCGGCGCGTTCGTGCGCGAGGCGCTCGTCGGCGTCGCGCACGCGCTGCGCAGGCTCGCGCTCTCGCTCGTGTGGCTCGTGCTGCTGTTCGCGCTCGGCTTCGTACCCGTCGTCGGAACGATCGCGGCGACGGTCATTGGCTTCTACATCGCGGCACGAGGCTGCGCGTACGATGCGTACGATGCGGTGATGTCGCGACGCGGCTTCTCGTACGCGCAGAAGAAGGCGTTCCTCGCGACGCATCGCTCGCGCTCGACGGGGCTCGGCGCGGCGATCGCCGGCATGTTACTCGTGCCGATCGTGAACCTCGTCGCGCTCGGCGTCGGCGCGACAGCCGCGACGCTCGCGGTTCACGAGCTCGATACTCAGAACAAGAACTGACCTTCGACGCCGATCACGAGGCCGAAGTTGTTCTGCGAGTGATAGCGGTGCCCGACGAGATCGATGCGCGGGCTATGCAGCGGGTTGACCTCGTCGCTGTTCGGGTTGACGACGTCGTTGTCGCTGACCTCGCACCCGCTGTTGCTTCCGGTGCACGTGGGGCGATCCACGCCCGCGTCCGCGAACGTGATCACGTGGTCGGTCTTCCACGAGACATCCACCGTGGCGGCGAAGCGAACGTGCTTGCCGAGCGCTGCGCGGACGGCGAAGCGCCCGGCGGTCTCGAGGTAGTTCTCGACGTTGGAGATGCCGGGGTGGTTGAGCGCTTGCTGGCCCGACATCAGCGGGTCCGCGTCGAGGACGAGCTTGGGCGGGATCGCGGTGTTGCCGCTGTCACCCGCGAACGCGAGCACTTCCCACATCTCGGTGTACTCGCGGCCCTCGAAGTGACCGACGATGCGCGCGCCCGCGTCGAGGCTGATGCGGTTGCCGGTCAGCTTGTCGTCGAGGGCGAACACCTCGACGCCGAACGACACGCCGCCTTCCTGCGGAGGGCGCGCGTTGGTGACGCCGTAGCCGAGATCCTCGTTGTAGAGCGAATTCTCTCGGGCGGTGAGCGGCACCTGGTAGTAGAGACCGAACCAACCCTCGACGCGATCGAAGCGGCGATCCACGCTGGTCCACAGCCGGAGCTCGTGAACGCCGCGTCCGACCCCGGTGTTTCGCGACGGGCTGTTCGCGGAGAACGCCATGATGCTTCCGACCGCGAGGCGAAGCTCGGCGCCCATCTTCCACGTGGGCTTCGTGTCGTCGTGCGCCTGGTTCATCGGCGCCACGTTGAGGCCGAGGTTCACTTGATCGATGCCGGAGCGCGAGACGCCGCGGAACACCAGCGAGCCCGGCGGCGGTGCGGTCGGATCGCGCGCATCGAAGCCGGCGAGCGGCAGGAACTCATCGCGCAGCGTGCTCGAGCGATCGCGCGGGACGCCGCTCGCGAGCTCGAGCTCGCGGGACTGGTTGATGATGATCGGCAGCGCGGCGGAGATCCACGTGTTGCGCACCACGCCGAGCTCGACGCGGGGCGTGAGCACGTGACGGAACTGGTGGAACTCGAGATCGCGGACACGGGGGATGCCGTCGTCGGGATCCGTGGCGGGGTCGCCGACGCGCTCGCGGGTGATGAGCGAGGACGTGAGCTGATACTCGTAGTCGAGATACACCTGCGCCGGCTGATCACCGGCGGACGTAACCGTCGACGCAGGATTCGCCCACGCGATCGCGCCCCCGAGACTGATGAAGAGGAACGTGCGCAGCAGCACCGAGGGGCACGTTAACACGCCCGACGGCGGTCTCACGCGTCTCGGGCGTCCTTGTCGCGCAACCCGAGCTCCTTCATTTTCATCTGGAGGCTCTTGCGGCTGATCTTCAAGAGGCGTGCGGCCTGGGTCACGTTGCCGCCCGTCTCCTCGAGGGCCTTGACGATGAGCTCGCGCTCCACGCGCGACGTCTCCGCGCGAACGATGTCCTTGAGAGATCCCGAGGTCTGCCCGGACGCCTCGCCCACCACGCCATCGACATCGTCCTCGAGGTCGTCCTCGGTCATCGGCATCATGGCACCGCTCGTCGTGGCGGTGCGCGGCATGATCGGCGGCGGCGGCTCGGACCCCGGGTTCGACGAGAGCTGCAGGTCCGCGCGCTCGATGCGCTCTCCCTTGGTGAACAACAGCGTTCGCTCGAGGACGTTCTCGAGCTCGCGGATGTTGCCGGGCCACGAGTGCGCCTCGAGCGCGGCGAGCGCGTCGTCCGCGAGGCTCGTGATGTTCTTCTTCAGCCGCTCGTTGAACTTCTTGATGATGTGGCGAACGAGCAGCGGGACGTCACCACTGCGCTTGCGCAGCGGAGGAATCTGCAGCGGCACGACGTTCAGGCGGTAATAGAGATCCTCGCGGAAGTTGCCGTTCTTGATCTCGGCTTCCAGATCGCGGTTCGTGGCGGTGATGAGGCGGACGTCGACCTTGATGGTCTTCAGGCCGCCGACGCGCTCGAACTCGCTCTCTTGAATCGCGCGCAGGAGCTTCACCTGCATCTCGACGGGGATCTCGCCGATCTCGTCGAGGAACAGCGTACCGCCGTTGGCGAGCTCGAAGCGGCCGGGCTTGCTCGACGTGGCGCCCGTGAACGCGCCCTTCTCGTAGCCGAACAGCTCGCTCTCCATGAGCGTCTTGGGAATCGCCGCGCAGTTGATCTTGATGAACGGCTCGCCCTTGCGGCTCGACTGCTCGTGCAGCGCTTTGGCGACGAGCTCCTTGCCGGTGCCGCTCTCGCCCGTGATGAGCACGGTGGTCGGCGAGTCCGCGACCTTCTCGATGATCGCGAAGATGCCGTGCATCTCGGCGCTCTGGCCGACGAGCCCGTACTTGCCGGTGGCTTCGGCGTCCGAGTACAGCGTGGGCCGCGGCGCCATGCGATTGGCGGCGGCTTGGCCGATCGCCTTGTCGACGATCGTCTTGATCTGCTCCTGCTCGAACGGCTTCTCGATGTAGTCGAACGCGCCGTTCTTGATCGCTTCGACGGCCTGACCGACGGAGCCGTACGCCGTGATCATGATGACCGGCGTCTGCGGGAAGTTCTTGGTCGCGGTGCGCAGCACCTCCATGCCGTCGGCTTGCGGCATGCGCAGATCGGTGATGACCACGTCGACATCGCCCAAGCGCTCGATCGCCTCGGAGCCATTGGACGCCTGGACGACGTCATGACCATCGCGGCGGAGCAGGGCCACGAGGACGCGGCGCAGGTTCAGCTCGTCGTCGGCAACGAGGATGCGGGCAGCGGACGTCACGGCCGGCGTTAGCCTACACCTTCTTGCGGCGCGATCGCGGCCTTGCCGTCGCCATCACCATCTTCGGTGGACGTCTCGGGATCCACCGCTGCGCGCTCGAGCTCCGCGGTCGAGTCCGCGAGGATCACGTTCGGCGGAGTTGCGTCCGACCGGGGCGACAGTCCACCGAGCTGCGAGACCGACAACAGCCGCCCCGTCTCGGTGATGTCCTCCACCTTGTTCGCGGGCACGGGCTCCGCGGCGGGTAGGAACACGGAGAACGTCGAGCCCTGGCCGATCGTCGAGCGCACTTCGATCGTGCCGCCGTGCTGGTTGATGATGCGATGGCTGATCGCGAGGCCGAGGCCGGTGCCCTTTTGCTTCGTCGTGTAGAACGGGATGAACAGCTTCTTCAGACGATCGCGCGGGATGCCGATGCCGGTGTCGCGGAAGCGAACCTCGGCGAACTGACCGTAGCCGAGGCGCGAGCGACGGCGTCGCGTCGACAGGATCTCGAGCGTGCCTCCGTCGGGCATCGCTTGCAGTGCGTTCTGCCCGAGGTTCAGGAACACCTGGATGAGCGACTCGGGATCGCCGGCGATGAGCGGGAGGTGCTCGTCGAGGCGGACGCGGATCTCGACGTTCTTGCTGTTCTCCTGCTGGAGCAGCTGCACGGTCTTGCGGACCACGAGGTTCAGATCGACCTTGTCCGCGCCCTCGCGGCCGGGGCGCTCCGGACGCGCGTAGTCGAGGAAGCGCGTGACGACGTTGTTCAGGCGGTTCGCCTCCTCGACGATGATCGCGAGGAACTCGTTGGTCTCGCTCGGGACGCCTTTGCCCGACGAGCCGTCGGTCATGAGCAGCTGCGCGGCGCCTTTGATCGCGCCGAGCGGATTTCTGATCTCGTGTGCGAGGCCGGCGGCCATCTCGCCGAGCGCTGCGAGGCGATCGCGCTCCTTCACGCGCTCGTACGCTTGGTTCGATTCGATCACGCGCGCGGCGCCGACGGCGAGCTGGCGGAACGTGTCGATGTCGTCCGCGTCGAACGCGCTCTCGGTGCGATCGTCACGCACGCAGAACAGACCGAGGAGCCACGGACCTTGCTCCGTCTCCGCGCTGCCGAGCAGCGGGAAGATGAGGTCGGCGCCGAGCTCGTCCATGCGCGTGCGCAGCGCGATCAGCGGCGCGCGCTTGGCCTCGGCACCTTCCTCGCCGGCCGCTAGCTCGTCGATCTCGCGGCTCAGCTGGTCCTTGTCGAGATAGCCGGCGCGCACGCGGTCGAGCAGCGCGCGCTCGGCGTTGGCGTCGAGGCGCTCGGGCGCGACCTGGCCGATGATGCCCATGCGATCGAAGCCGGCGCCGTCGGAGTCGAGCAAGTAGACCGCTGCGTCGGTGACGCGGCGCGACTCTTCGAGCGCGGTGGTGATGCGCGTGACCATGTCGCCGACGTCGACGATCGATGGCAGCTCGCGACGCACGGACTCGATGCGGCCGCGGAGCTCGGTGCGCTGTCGGAGCAGCCAGCGGTTGATGCCGTTCTCGAGCCAGCTGCGCACCGGCTCGAACAAGATGAGGATGACGAACGACGCGACGAGCGCGTTCAGCAGGTAGAGGCCCTTCTGGCCGCCGCCGATCCAATAGAGGAGGAAGCCGTAGACGGCCCACAGCAGCACGACGAGCGTACCGAGCACGGCCATCTTGCCGAGGAGCTCGTTGACGTCGATGAGCCGGTTGCGGAACAGCGTCTGCGACAGGAAGTACAGGTAGAGGATGCCGAGCACGTTGCCGACGGCAGGCCACGCGATGTCGAAGCGCGGCAACACGTCGGTGAGCGTCAGCGTCGTAGCGACGAGGCCCCCGAGCGCGAGGTAGCCGACGCGCGTGCGCTCCACGCGCTTGGTCGTGGCGCGGTACATCATCCACATGTCCCAGACGCACCGGTAGAGGCCGCCGAACACGTAGATGCCGAACGGGATCAAGAAGTACGTCGACGTGTGGATCGGCTGCGCGATCGCCGAGTAGACGAGGACGCCGTAGCAGGCGAGCGTCCACGCGATCGTGACGCGCGGTCCGCGCTTGGGGCCGCCGATCGACGGCTGCGCGAGGAACATGCGGAAGAAGCGGATCGCGGTGACCGGGATCGTGGCGGCGGCCCACAACGACAGCCAGCGCATGACGGGCGACTCGGTCGCGGCGTCGATGAACGTGCACAAGTGCCACGCGCTGACGGTGAACGTGAACGCGGCGAACGCCGTGTACATCTTGTCCCTGCGCGAGCGGAGCAACACGCTCGTGCCGATCGCGAGGATCAGCAGCGCGGCGAGCAGCGCCGAGACGGCCTGGACATCCATGTCGCCGACAGCATAGCCCGGCCAGCGTGATAGCGTTCGCGAACGTGAGTCGCGAGCTGCTCGTGAAGTTACCGGCGGTCACCGCGCTGGCCGACGCCGCCGCGGATCATGGCAAGGCCCCGCGCTGGGCGCTGATCGAGGCGGCGCGCCGAGCGATCGCCGCGAAGCGCGACGCGATCCTCGGGACGCCCGCGACGATTCCCGAGGGCGCCGACGCTCCGCCCGTGGTGAAGGCGACGGACGCGAACATCGACGCGGTCGAGGTGGCCAAGGCGGCGATCGCGCTGGCGAAGCCCGCGCTGCGCAAGGTGATCAACGCGACCGGCGTGGTGCTGCACACGAACCTCGGGCGGGCGCCGCTGTCCGTCGACGCGCGGGCGGCGATCGACGAAGCGGCCGGCGCGTACACGAACCTCGAGTACGACCTCGCGGCCGGCGAGCGCGGATCGCGTCACGATCACCTGCGCGGGCTGCTCTGCGATCTGACGGGCGCCGAGGACGCGCTCGTCGTGAACAACAACGCGGCGGCGATGGTGCTGTGTCTCGCGGCGCTCGCGAGCGACAAGGAGATCATCGTGTCGCGCGGCGAGCTGATCGAGATCGGCGGCTCGTTTCGCCTGCCCGAGATCCTGAAGCTCTCGCGCGGCGTACTCGTCGAGGTCGGCACCACGAACAAGACGCATCGCAAGGACTACGAGAGCGCGATCCGCACGCGCGACTCGAACGCACGCATCGCCTCGGTGCTCGCTTCGCGCGCGAGCACCGGCATGCTGCTCAAGGTGCATCGCTCGAACTTCGCGATGGTGGGCTTTGTCAGCGAGGTCAGCGCCGTCGAGCTCGTCGAGCTGGGGCGCGCGCATGCGCTGCCCGTGATGGTCGACCTCGGCTCGGGTGCGATCATCGATGGCGAGACCCAGCGCGCGTGGGGACTTCCCGAGGAGCCCACGGTCGCCGACGTGGTGTCCACGGGCGCGGACGTCGTCACGTTCAGCGGCGACAAGCTCCTCGGTGGTCCGCAAGCGGGCATCGCCGTCGGTACGCGCGACGCGATCGAGGCAGCGCGTGCGCACCCGCTGATGCGCGCGCTGCGCCCCGACAAGCTCACGCTCGCCGGGCTCGCGGCCACGCTCGCCGCGTATCGCGATGGCAAGCCGGCGGACGTGCCGGCGCTGCGGATGCTGTCGACGTCGGCGGACAACTTGAAGGTGATCGCCGATGCGCTGCGGCGCACGATCGGCCCGGTGAAGGGGTTCACGATCGCCGTCGAGCCGTGCATGTCGGCCGTGGGTGGCGGCGCGATGCCGACCGCGCAGTTGCCGTCGTACGCGGTGACGATCAAAGGCGGGAGCGCGACACAGATCGAGCGCAGCTTGCGAAGCGCCGGGATCGTGTCGCGGATCGACACGGGCCGCGTGTGGCTCGATCTCCGCACGATCGCGCCCGGCGAGCTCACGGACGTGGCCGAGGCGGTGCGCGCTCTCGCACAGCCGGACTGACGCGACTCGCGCGCGCCTCACGCTGTTCACACCGACGGGGGGCGCGATCACGCGTCATGGTCGGGACCATGCAGCTACATCGCGGACGTCTGATCGATCATGTTCACATCGTCGTCGCCGACCTCGCGGCGAGCCGGAGGTTCTATGCGGCGATCTTCGACGTGCTCGGAGTACCGATGAACCCGCAGGCCGCCGAGGGAACCTTTGGCGGTGACGAGCTCTACGTCTCCACCTCGGAGATGGCGCACGGTCAGGCGCCGGGCCGCGTGCACCTGGCGTTCGCGACGCGCGACAAGAGTGTGGTCGAACAGGCGTACAAGGCCGGGCTCGCGGCGGGCGGACGGGACAACGGACCGCCCGGAGACCGTCCGTATCACCCGGGTTACTTCGCGGGCTTCTTGCTCGACCCCGACGGGAACAACATCGAGATCGTCTATCACGGTGAAGCGAAGTACTCGGCAGAGTCGGTCACGATCGATTTCTAGGCCGCTCGGCTGGTTGACTCGCCGTCGGGGATCGCAGGTATGGTCCCGCCATGACAGCTCCGACCACGCTTCCACGCATCGTCGCGATCGGCGGCGGTAAGGGCGGCGTCGGCAAGAGCCTCGTCGCGGCGAACGTCGGCATCTTCCTCGCCACGCTCGGCAAGAAGGTCATCCTCGTCGATGGAGCGTTCGGCGCGCCGAACCTCCACATCTTCGCCGGCGTGCCGCGTCCGCAGCGCACGCTGTCCGAGGCGCTCGCGGCCGGCGGTCCGAGCCTCGCCGAGATCGCGGTGCCGACGCACGTGCCGGGCGTGAAGCTGATCGGCGGCGTGTTCGATCCACCGTGGATTGCCGAGCCTGGCCCGCAGTTCGTGCGCGTGGTCTGCGAGCAGCTGCACCAGCTGCCAGCCGATTGGGTCGTCGTGGATCTCGGGCCGGGCCTCGCGTCGCCGACGCTCGAGCTGTTCCTCGAAGCGGATATCGGCGTGCTCGTGTCGGTGCCGGATCCCACGTCGATCGAGCTGATGCATCGCTTCGTGCGCGCCGCGTTCCTGAAGAGCCTCGAGAAGCGCGGCCTCGCGCACCTCGTCACCGCCGCTCGCGAGCCACGCGAGTACGAGGGCGGCGCGCCGAGCCCGCTCGATATTTGGCTCGGCGCCGTGGCGAAGCAGCACGAGCCGAGAGTGGACGGGCCGGACCCCACCGCAGAGCTCGACGAGCTGCGCGCGGCGATCTTGGGCTTCACGCCGCACCTCGTGGTGAACAGCGCCCGCAGCAAGAGCGACATGGAGCTCGGCCGTGCGGTCGCCTCCGTCGCGCGCCGGCGGCTCGGCATGCCGATGCGGTACCTCGGCCACCTCGAGTACGACGAGGCGGTGTGGGC
>JAEYYV010000042.1 GCA_023428295.1 Pseudomonadota bacterium | reverse complement strand
TCGACCGTCGACGAGGGCCTGTCGGTCCTGCCGCCTGCGGTCCGCGAGGAAGTGCGCCAGGCCTGGTTCGACGACCTGCCGGCCGGAATGCCCGATCCGCTGCTGAGGCCGTCCGTCCAACTCCCGGCCATCCTCATCGTCGAGGTGGCGCTGGCACGGTTGTGGATGCGCGCCGGCGTCAAGCCGGCCGCACTGATCGGCCATTCGATGGGCGAGAACGCCGCAGCCTGCATCGCCGGCGTCATCGAGTTCGGCGACGCCGTGCGTCTCGTGCGGCTGCGCGGCGAACTGTTCGACACCATCGCGCCGGGCGGCATGCTAAGCGTGCCCCTGTCAGGCGACGAAGTTCGAGCCATCCTGCCCGCGTCGCTCGACGTCGCCTCGGTGAATGCGCCGGGCCTCTCCGTCGTCTCCGGTCTGAACGAGGATCTGGTGGCGTTCGCCGCGACGCTGCAGGCGCGCGACATCACGGCGACCCGCGTACCGATCGATATCGCCGCGCATTCGCGCATGCTCGACGCTATCCTCCCGCGCTGGGAGGCGTTCCTGCGCACGCTGACGTTGCGCGCCCCGCGCATCCCGATCGTCTCGAACCTCACCGGCGACTGGCTGACCGCGGAACAGGCCACGGATCCCATGTACTGGGTGCGGCACCTGCGCTCGTCGGTGCTCTTCGCCGAGGGTATGGCCAGGCTCTCGGCCGATGCACGACGCGTCTACATCGAGGTCGGCCCCGGCAAGACGCTGTCCTCGCTGACCAAGGCCCAGGGCTCGATCCCGGCCGACCAGGTCATCAACAGCCTGCCACATCCCGAGGACCCGTGGGACGACCAGTTGCACCTGCTGACCGCGATGGGTCGCGCCGCCGTGGCGGGCCTCCCGGTCGAGCCGGAACAGTTGTGGGGTGAAGGCAGCGCGCGTCGCGTGACGCTGCCGACCTATGCCTTCCAGCACCGCCGCTATTTCATCGATCCGGCGAAGACAGTTCGTTCGGCCGAAACCGAGCCTGCGCTGGCCAAGGAGCCGGACATGGCCCTCTGGGGCTACCGGCCGGTCTGGAAGCAGTCCCTCGCCGACTATGAACTCGGCGCCGAATCCACCCCCGGCACCTGGCTCTTCTTCCTGGATGGCCTCGGCACCGGAGCCGAACTCGCCAGACGGCTCCGCGAACACGGCCATACCGTCACCACGGTGTCGCAGGGCGACGCCTTCGTCCGCCGCTCGGCCGACGACTACCTGCTGTGCCCAGAACTGGGCGCGTCGGGATACACCGCGCTCCTGCAAGCGCTCGCAGCCGACGGCCGGGTGCCCGACAGGCTCGTTCACCTGTGGCTGCTGACCGCGCGCGAGGACGCCCGGCCGGGTTCGAACTTCTTCCACCGCAATCAGGAATGCGGCTTCTACAGCCTGCTGCATCTCGCGCAGGCTTTCGCCGACGTCGAGATGCCGTCGGAGTTCCAGGTGACGGTTGTCACCAACGGCATGCAGCGGGTCGGAACCGAAGCCCTGCCGCACCCCGAGAAGGCCACTGTGCTCGGACCGGGCCTGGTCATTCCCCGTGAGATCACCGGGGCCTCGGTCCGCCTGATCGATCTCGAAGTATCTTCCGAACCGGCGGAGGCACCGCGCGGCCTGTTTGGCCGCAGGAGGAAGCCGGCCGAGAGCGTCGACATTTCCATGGAAGACGCGCTGTGGCCCGACCTGCTTGGTGCGGCCGGCTCCGAAGTCGTCGCCTACCGAGGCGGCAAGCGCTGGACGCGATCCCACGCACGGCAGAAGTTCGAGCGCGCGGACGCGGGCGAAGCCCTGCTGCGGAAGGGTGGCACCTACCTGTTCACCGGCGGTCTCGGCGACATCGCGACGCTTTTCGCGGGTGAACTGGCCGAGCGCTTCGGAGCCCGCCTGGTGCTTCTAGGCCGCACGCCCCTTCCCGCACGGGAGGAGTGGGATTACTACCGCCGCCAGACCCGCTTCGACGCGGTCCGGCGCGGCATCGAGGCGATCCTGCGCCTCCAGGCGCAGGGGGCCGAAGTCCTCTATTGCCGGGCCGACGTGACCAACCCGGACTCGATGGCGATGGCGGTGCGCGCCGCACAGGAGCGGTTTGGCCGCATCGACGGCGTGTTCCACACCGCGGGTGAGGTGGACGACGCGCTCATGCAGACCAAGACGGCGGAAAGCGTCGAAACGGTGCTAGCGCCGAAGCTGCTCGGCACCCGCGTGCTCGACGAGGCCCTGCAGGGCGTCGACATCGACTTTTGCGTGCTCTTCTCCTCCACCAGCACCGTGACGGCGCCCGCCGGTCAGGTCGACTATGTCGCGGCCAACGCCTACCTGGACGCTTACGCCGAAAGCTGCGCCGGCCTGCCGGGCAGGCGCACGATCTCCCTCCACTGGGGGATCTGGAACGAACTCGGTCTCGCGGCGCGCGGAACCGGCCAGAATGTCGAACGCACCCCGGTCGCCGAAACCGCGCCGGTCGGCGGCTTCTTCGCCCGCTGGACCCAGGACGAATCCGGCCTTTCGTGGCTGGAAGCGGATATCGGGCCCCGCACGCACTGGTTCCTGGACGAGCATCGCTTGGTTTCCGGCGAAGCGGTCCTGCCAGGCACCGCCTATTTCGAACTGCTGGCGCAGGCGGCGCGCGAACACGGGATCGGCCCGGGATTCGAGGTGAGCGATCTGGTGATGCTTCGTCCGCTGGTCGTTCCCGACGGCCAGACGCGCACCGTCCAGGTCAGCCTCGAGCGTTCGGGCGATGTCCTGCGCGCCACGATCCGCGCCGGCCATCCTGGCGACCAGGTAAGCTTCGTGAAGCATGCCGAGGCCATCCTGGCCGCACCGTCCTCCGGCAGCGTGTCGCGCCTCGACATCGACGAACTACGCCAGCGTCTGCCGGCGCCGCTGCGGGCGCGCAACGGCGCGAGCCTTCCTTCTGCCCAGGAACGCCACATCAGCTTCGGGCCGCGTTGGCAGGTGCTGCAGTCGATCAGCATCGGCGAGCGCGAGGCGCTGGCCGAGCTTTGCCTGCGTGACGAACATCGCCCGGATATCAACGGCGGCGTGCTCGTCCATCCGGCCCTGCTCGACATCGCCACCGGCTTCGCCATGCCGCTCATCGAGGCCTTCCGCAGTTCCGATGTCCTGTGGGTGCCGGCCTCCTACGGCAAGGTCCGCATCGCCGGACCGCTTCCCGAACGGTTGGTCAGCCACGTCACCAACGTCCCATGCAGCGAGTTCGGAGCCGACTACGCGGCATTCGACATCGTCATCTCGGACGGCACCGGAGCCGTCGTGTTCGAGGCGGAACGCTTCCTCATGAAGCGCCTGGTCAGCGACAGCGATTTCGTGGACGCCCCGACCTCCGCCGCGCCGTCGGCTGCGCGTGACGCCGTGCCCGCACCCTCCGCGGCCGTGCTCAAGCTCGCAGCCCAGGTCCGCCAGGGCATCCTGCCCTCGGAGGGATTCGAGGCGCTGGCGCGCGCGCTCGGCTCGGGACTGACGCAGCCGATCGTGAGTTCCATGGATCTCGCCGCGCTTTGCCAGCGGGCTGCCGCGGCACCCGAGGCGGCAGCGGATTCGGGAGCGACCTTCGAACGTCCCGAGGTGGACTCGGAGTTCGTCGCCCCCACGAACCCCGTCGAGGCGACGCTCGCCGGCTACTGGCAGGAACTGCTCGGCGTCTCCAAGGTCGGCATCCATGACAGCTTCTTCGACCTTGGCGGGCATTCGCTGATCGCGGTGCGGCTGTTTCGGAT